>CAZKXK010000427.1:0-1526 GCA_964556585.1 uncultured Anaerolineaceae bacterium | reverse complement strand
GCGGACGAGGAGCGGGCCCTAACCGCAGCCACAACCTCAGCAGAGCGCCAATCAGGATCCCGTCGCCGGCGTGGTGATGTGGTCGACGCCATCAGCACCCGCGCCGACGACCGGTAGTGCGTCGGGTGCGGAGACTTCCGGACCCACGAGCAGGGACCCTCCGGCTGCGGCGCGCACGTCGCGCCCGAGTCCTCGGGCGCGGGGATCCCCACGCAGTTCCCGTTGGGCAGCAGATACGCGCCGCAGACGCTGAGGACGGACGGCCCCGGGGAGGAGGGAGACTGGCTGGTGCCTGACATCGCGCCCAGGGCGAGCGCGACGACCACCGCCAGGGCGACGACGGCAGACGCGACCGCCAGGAACCATCGCCTCGGCACCGCACGATCCTAACAGCGGGTATCTATGCGGGCCTTCTTCCTCATCGGGGGCCGGCTGTCGGCAACCGCGCGAGGTCTACTTCTCGGCGAGGCGCAGCCCGGGCCGGTATCGTCATGGGCGCGTCCGACCCGTCCGTCACCGGAGTCGTCCATGCCCCTCGCGACCATCGGCAACCCGCGCTACATCTCGCTGCGCACGTTCCGCAAGACCGGCGTCGCCGTGGACACGCCCGTCTGGGTCGCGGCGGAGGGCGGCAAGCTGTACGTCATGACCACGCTCGCGACCGGCAAGGCGAAGCGCATCCGCAACAACCCGCAGGTCGGGGTGTGCGTCTGCGACATGCGGGGGCGGACGAAGGGCGAGTGGATCCCCGCCGAGGCGCGGATCGCCGAGTCGCCCGAGGAGGTCGCCGCCGGGCTGGCGCGCGTGGGCCGCAAGTACGGCTGGCAGTTCAGGCTGTCGCGCCTCCGGGGCAACCACGACAACGAGACGATCCTGGAGATCTCGGACCCGGCCTAGCCCCGTCCGCCGCCTCCAGGCCGCGCCATCGCCATCGCCCGGGCCCTAGGGTCCGACGCCAACATGGCCCAAACGGCCAAGCAGAACCCGCGCCCCGCCGCCCGCACGCTTGGGGGCATGACGGCGCGCTGGTCTGATCCACACCGACTCCCGGTCCCCCCGCCGGGTACGTCCGCGCCGCCACTCCCAGGGGGGCTCGATGAGCGAGGTCGAGCTCACCCTCGCCTTCCTGTCCGGCGTCGCCATGGGGATCCTCCTCGACCCCGTCGAGCTCCGCCAGGCGGCAGGCGAGGTCGGCGATGATCTCGGTGCTCCGGAGCTGCGCATCCCAGGCCTTCACCGCATCTCCTCCGGACGGCCGAGCTGCAGGCGGCGCAGGCAGGGAAGAGCGCTGTGTGGTCGGCGAGGTAGCGCGCCTCGACGAGCGCCCGGGCTCGGTTGTCTCCAGCGGGCCTGTTCCGTCACGCTTCGCGGTGGCCCCCGGTAGGCGCCCCGCCCGGTTCGTCGCGTGGCCCCCCACCCTGACTGGGCTGCGAGCAGCCCGTGGGGATCAGAAACCCCAATTCGATCACGCCGCGGTGCCCTCGTACTCGTGGATGAGCCCGCCGAGCAGATCCCGCCGGCGAACG
>CAZKXK010000426.1:0-1531 GCA_964556585.1 uncultured Anaerolineaceae bacterium | reverse complement strand
ACGAGCGCCTGGTCATCCCTTCGCCGTAGACCGCCTCGGGCCCGGACCAACGACACACGGACCAACGACATGTCGACGTTCAGTGACCCTGTCAGTTCATCTGTTCAGTGAATCTGTCAGGGCGGCCCGGGCCTTCTCGCGACGGGCAGGGGTCATTCTCTTCCACGGGTGATCGGCCGGCGGGGTCCAGGGGACCTCGGCCCGGGCTGGCACGTGGGCGGGCGCGGCCCGGGTGGCTCCCAGCACGCGGAGCTCCCGGGCAGCGGGGGGCGCCGGTGCCGTGACGAGCTCGCGCTCGCCGTCGAAGACGATGATCGAGCGGTCGAGCCGGAGGTGCACCTCCACCATCTTGCCCGCGTAGGCGAAGTGCCGGGGCGCGGCCGGCAGCTGGATCGTCCGGCCGTCGACCCGGAGCGTGTCGTCGCGGGCGACCCTGAGCCGGTACTTGAGGGCGAACACCCGGTCGGGGTCGAGGCCGTCGGGCCACGGGCGCCAGGCCGGGTCGGGGTCCGCGGCCGGCACGCCGAAGCGACGGTTGAAGTCGGGCAGGAACGCCCGGAGGACCTCGTTGGCACCCGCGACGTCGACGACACCGGCGAGGGAGAGCTCGAGCAGGAGGCGATCCTGGAGCGTCCCCCAGAGGCGCTCCACGCGGCCCTTCGCCTGGGCGCTGCCGGCCGCGATCGAGACGACCCCGAGCTCGACGAGGGCCCGGCCCACCTGGCTGAGCGAGCGTGCCTCGTTCCCGGTCCCCCGGCCGCGGGGCAGGGTCGGCTCGAAGCAGCTGTGCCGGTCGCGGTAGACCGCGCCCGGGAGCCCCGGGCCGAGGGCGACTGCCCGGAGGAGCTCGAGGTACCCCGCCGCGTCCTCCTCGGCCCGGAATACCGCAGCGGGGACGCATCCGGTGGCGTCGTCGATCGCGCCGAGGAGCGTGATCTTCGGCCGCCCGGGTCCCAGCCAGTTGTGGCGGCTCCCGTCGAGCTGGAGGAGCAGGCCCTCGGCCGCCATCCGCGCGCGCCGGCTCCGGTGGCGCGGGGCCCGGTGCCGGCGGGGCGAGGGGATCCCCTCCGCCCGCAGGATCCGCCGGACGCTCGAGCGGGACAGCGCGATCCCCTCCCGCTCCGCGAGCAGCTCGGCGAGGTGGGTGTCGTTGGCTCCGGCATAGCGGCCCCGCGCGAGGGCGAGCAGCCGCTCCCGCACCGCGTCGGGGACCCGGTGCCCGCTCGCCCGGCCCCGGTTGGCGTGGACGAGCCCGGCCGGACCCGCCGCCCGGAACCGCGCCAGCAGGCGCCAGAGATGGCGCTCGGAACACCCGAGTGCCGCGGCCGCGTCCCCGGGTGCCAGTTCGCCCGCGACGACGCGGGTCAGGGCCAACGCCCGACGCTGCTCGGTGACCGACATCGTGATCGTCTCCATCGTCGGAGACTGACAAAGTCACTGAACAGTCGGCCCTGACAGATTCACGGACCTACGAGAGTTGCCATTGACGGGGAGTGGCCCCGGCGCGTATCCTCGCCTTGTCCCACACGCA
>CAZKXK010000425.1:0-1533 GCA_964556585.1 uncultured Anaerolineaceae bacterium | reverse complement strand
GAACCGGCCTGGGCTCGCGTCGCCTTCGTCGGGGTGATCGCGCTCGCCGCGGTCCTGTACCTCTGGAACCTGGCCGTCAGCGGGTATGCGAACACGTACTACTCGGCCGCGGCGCTCGCCGCGTCCAAGAGCTGGTCCGCGTTCTTCTTCGGCTCGTTCGACGCGGCCAACTTCATCACGGTCGACAAGCCCGCGGCGGCGACCTGGCTGATGGGCCTGTCCGTCCGGCTGTTCGGCCTCAGCTCGTGGAGCATCCTCCTCCCGGAGGCGCTTGCCGGCGTCGCGACGGTCGGAGTCCTGTTCGCGGCCGTCCGCCGCTCGTTCGGGCCCCTGGCGGCGGTCGTCGCCGGCGTCGTCATGGCCCTGACGCCCGCGGCGGTCCTCATCTTCCGCTACAACAACCCGGACGCCCTGCTGACCCTGCTCCTCGTGGCGGGCGCTTGGGCGCTCCTGCGAGCCGTCGAGCAGGGGAGGCTGCGCTGGGTGATCCTGGCAGCCACCTGCGTCGGGTTCGCCTTCCTGACCAAGTACCTCCAGGCGTACCTGGTCCTGCCGGGCTTCGCCCTCGTCTACCTTGTCGCCGCGAACACGCCGGTCCGGCGCCGGCTTCTCGGCCTCCTGGTCGCCCTGGTCACGGTGCTCGTGACGAGCGGCTGGTGGGTCGCGATCGTCGCGCTCATTCCCGCCGCCGGCCGGCCGTTCATCGGGGGCAGCACGACGGGGTCCGTGCTCGACCTCATCTTCGGCTACGACGGCCTGGGCCGGATCTTCGGCGCCTCCGCGGGCGGCGCGGGCAACGCTGCCGGCTTCGGTGGGACGGCTGGCCTGCTGCGCCTCTTCAACGACGAGTGGTTCGGCGAGATCGCCTGGTTCATTCCGGCCGCGCTCGGCAGCCTGGGCGTCGGGCTCTGGCTTCGGCGACGGGCCGCCCGCACGGACCGGGCCCGGGCCGGCTACCTCCTGTGGGGTTCGTGGCTGCTCGTCACGGGGCTCGTCTTCAGCTTCATGTCCGGCATCGTCCACTCTTATTACGCCGTCGCGCTGGCGCCAGCTATCGCCGCGCTCGTCGGGGCGGGCGTGGCCGAGCTCTGGCAGCTCCAGTCGCGCCATTGGAGCGGCCGCGCGGCGCTCGCGGCAGGGTACGTCGCGACGGCCCTGCTCGGCTGGAGTCTGCTGGCACGGACGCCCGAGTTTGTCCCGGGCCTCGGCATCGTCGCCGTGGCGCTCTCGGCGGTCGCGGCCGTCGCGCTGGTCTTCGCCTCGCTCCCGCGCCTCCGCGGCACGCTGGACCGCCTGGCCCGCGCAGCCGTGGCGCTCGGGTTGCTGGCCACGCTTCTCGCTCCGGCCGCCTACGCGGTCTCCACGATCCAGACGGCCTACAGCAGCGGCGACCCGCACCCGGGCCCGGGGACGGTGAACGCGGGCTTCGGGGGCGGTGGGCAGGCACAGGGTGGCCCCGGACCTGGAGGGGCCCCTGTCCCAGGCGGGCAACGCGCCGGGGGGGGCACAGCCGAGTGAGCTGAGAAGAGGCCC
>CAZKXK010000424.1:0-1535 GCA_964556585.1 uncultured Anaerolineaceae bacterium | reverse complement strand
GCGTGTTCGTCCCGCCGTTCACCGACACGCAGGCCAAGGGCGTGGTCGAGTTCCCGGGTGACGGCTTCGGTGTCACCAGCTACTCGCAGCACAAGGCCGAGGCGGCGGCGTTCCTCGCCTGGCTGGCGACGCCCACGGCCCAGAACATCATCGCCCAGGGCGGCTTGATCCCGGTCGTCGCCGGGGTCCCGGCGACCAACGCGCTCGCCAACCAGATGCTCGATTACGCGGCGAACCAGGGCTACACGCGCTACCCGATGATCGACAACGTCATCCAGCCCGAAGTCCAGGACGTGGCGACCAAGGTCCTCAACGCGGTCCTCGCCGGCACCATGAGCCCGCAGGACGCCACGAAGGCGATGTCGGACGCCCTGACCCAGCTGCCGCCTGATCGGCGCGGCGATACGTACACCGCACCCGCCCCCGGCGGCTGATCGATCACGGCCGGCGGCGGACCTCACCCGCCGCCGGCCCCTCCTCCCCGATGACCACCCCCTCGAAGGCGACGAACGGCGCGGCCCCCGGGCGCGGATGGCGGTGGCCCGCACCCGGCAGCCGCCTGAAGACGTCGCAGCGACGCGCCGGCCTCGTGTTCGCGGTGCCGGTCATCGTCCTCGAGCTGCTCCTGCTCGCGGTGCCGATCGGCCAGGCGATCTATTTCAGCTTCACCCGGTGGGACGGGATCTCGTCCACCTGGATCGGGCCCGCGAACTACACGCGGCTGTTCGGCGACCCGACGTTCTGGCGCGTGATCGAGAACAACCTCCTGCTGCTGGCGTCGATCCCGTTCGCCATCCTCATCCCGCTCCTCGTGGCCTACCTGCTCAACGAGCACGTACCGGGCTGGCGGTTCTTCCGATCCGCCTACTTCCTGCCCACCGCGATCTCGTGGGTCGTCATCGGCATGGTGGCGCTCCGCGTCTTCGCCGGCGAAGGGATCCTCAACCACGTGCTGAGCGCCGTCGGGCTCGGCTTCGTCCACACCGACCTGCTGTCCGGCGAGGTGTCCGCGATGGTCGCCGTCGCGATCACGTTCATCTGGTCGGTGTTCGGCACCAACACGATCATCTTCATCACCGGGATGGCCACCCTCGACCGTGACGTCTACGAGGCGGCCCGCGTCGACGGTGCCGGCGCGTTCACGACATTCATCGAGATCACGATCCCGATGCTGATGCGGTTCATCCAGTTCGCCTTCATCCTGACCCTGATCACCGCGTTCACGGCCCTGTTCAGCCTCATCTTCGTGATGACCGGCGGCGGGCCCGGTTACGGCACGACCACGCTCGAGTTCTACGTCTACCAGCAGGGCTTCCAGGTGGGCGTGTTTGGGTACGCCGCCGCGATCGGGATCGTGCTGTTTGCGATCGTGTTCGCGGTCAGCCTCGCGCAGCTGCGGATCTTCCGCAGCCGGCTGGACTAGGCGGCCATGGGTCTCACTCGGCGCCGGGTCACGCGCAGCCTCATGTTCCTGGTCCTCTGCGTGGTCGTCGTGGTCATGCTGTTCCCGTTCGTGTTCATGGTCCTGACCGCGT
>CAZKXK010000423.1:0-1536 GCA_964556585.1 uncultured Anaerolineaceae bacterium | reverse complement strand
GTAGGCTCTCGATCAGTCCCGGGACAGGGGCTCAGGGAGAACGCAGGCTGGGCAGGCCGTCGTGCCTATGGGCCGAGAGCCCGCGATTTGTAGTTGGCCGCCCCTGCGACCGCCCGGGTGTGCCGTGAGCACGTATCCGTAGGTGTCGTTCGCCCGCCTGTTCTCCACCCGAAGCGGGAGGAGGCCGCCATGCGCGCGATCGGGCTGGACATCCATCGTGACTTCTGCGAGGTCGCGATCGCCGAGAGAGGTCGGGTCCGGGGCGCCGGCCGGGTCGGCACCGCGCCGGCCGAGATCGAGGCGTTCGCCCGCGGCCTGGGATCCGACGACACCGTCACCCTCGAGGCGACCGGCAACGCGCTCGCGATCGCGCGGATCCTGGAGCCGCATGCCCGGGTCGTGCTGGCCAACCCCAAGGCGACCAAGGCGGCGACGAGGCTCCGGGCCAAGACCGACCGGATCGACGCCCGGACGCTGGCCCAGCTGCTCGCCTCGGGCTTCCTGCCCGAGGTCTGGACCGGCGATGAGGCGACCCATGCCCTCCGCCGGCGGGTCGGCCGGCGAGTCCACCTCGTCCGGCAGCGGACGAAGGCGAAGAACCAGGTCCACGCGGTCCTGCTGCGCAACCTCGCCGGGCGACCGCCGGTCAGCGACGTGTTCGGGACGCGCGGCCGGGCCTGGCTCGAGCGGCTCGTCCTGCCGGCCGACGAGCGCGAGACGCTCGACGCCTGCCTGCGCACGGTCGACTTCCTCGACGCCGAGGTCGCAGCGCTCGACCGTGCCCTCGCGCCCCTCGTCCTGGGCTCGTCCGACATGCGCCGCCTGCTCACCCTGCCCGGCGTCAGCGCGACGACGGCAGCGACGCTCGCCGGGGTGATCGGCGACATCGCCCGCTTCCCGACGCCGGCCCGGCTCGTGGCGTACCTCGGGCTCGACCCGCGGGTCAGCCAGTCGGGCAATGACGCCGCCCATCACGGGCGGATCAGCAAGCAGGGGGCGTCGGAGGCCCGCCACGTGCTCGTCGAGGCGGCCTGGGTCGCAACCCGGACGGCCGGGCCGCTGCGCGTCTTCGCCCACCGGCTGGCCGCCCGGCGCGGCTGGAACGTGGCCATCGTCGCCGTCGCCCGCAAGCTCACGGTCATCGCCTGGCACATGCTCACCCGCGGCGAGGACTATGCGTTTGCCCGGCCGGTCCTGGTCCGGGCCAAGCTGCGCGAGATCGAGCTCCGCTCCGGCGCTCCCCGCGCCAAGGGCCACTCGATCGGCGTGGCCCCAACCGCGGCCGAGCGCCAGCTCGAGCGAGAGCTTGCCGCCGCGGCCGAGGCGGCCTACGAGCGCCTCGTCAAGGACTGGGTGCCGAGCAGGAAGCAGGTGCGGGAGCCGCAAGCGGGGCGCGCATCTCACGACGCAGAGCGTCAACCAGCGCGGCAGGGATCAGCCCCGGCCCTGCGCTTCGGTTCGGCGAGTCTCCCGCACCAGCGCGACTATGCGCCCGACCTCGGGCCACGGCAAGACGCGACTTGACTTTCATCCGTA
>CAZKXK010000422.1:0-1539 GCA_964556585.1 uncultured Anaerolineaceae bacterium | reverse complement strand
AGCCATGTCTCCAGGAATGCGCCGAGGGTCACGTCCTCGCTGGTGGTCGGCGTGCTCGTGGCGAACGGATCGAGCGTGGCGTGCAGTCGGTCGCTGAGGGCCGAGCGCGTGCGGGCGAGGAACGAGGGATTTGCCACGGTGCCAGCAGGGCGAATGATCGGGCCCGAGCGGGGCTGTGGCGGTGGTCGGAGCCCGAGGTCGGGTTGCTGCATGGTGGTCTGCTCCTGCAACTGAATGCCACACATACATCACTCTGGTCGGCCGGAATAGCAACACGTGCGGCGTCCACCAGTGCGCACCGTGGGGCCGATGTGTCCCATCGGGCACCCGAAGGGTGACTGGGATCTGGTCGGGGCGAATGGACTTGAGGCCGAGATAACAAGCGCGGTTTTCGCTCACGTCTCGGGTCGGAGTCATCTAGCTCTCGAGAAGGCGCGCGGCCCACCCCAGCGTCCGGCTACGCTAGAGGACGCTCGGAAGCTGGTTCGCTCGGAGATGCGCGCGATGGAAGAAGCTGGATCGGATCGACGCCGCGGAGGGCCCGATCGTCGGGGACCCGCTGAGAAGACGACGATCCTCATCGTCGACGATCACGCGCTGTTCCGCGTCGGCGTCCGCTCCGTCCTCGAGCGCGAGCCCGACCTGGAGATCGTCGGCGAGGCCGACGATGCCCGTTCGGCGCTGGACGCCGCCCGAGAGACCAGCCCGGACATCATCCTGATGGACCTCTCCCTCCCCGCACCGGGCGGGATCGAGGCGACCCAGCGGATCAAGCGGGAGCTGCCGGCCTGCGGGATCATCATGCTGGCGGTCGAGGAGGACGAGGACGCCCTGTTCGAGTCGATCAAGGCGGGCGCCGCGGCGTTCATCCTCAAGGACGTGGGCCCGGACGACCTGGTCACGATCATCCGCCGCGTCAGCGATGGCGAGTTCCTCATCAACGAGAAGGTCTTCGCGAAGCCGACGGTCGCCAGCCGCGTGCTGAAGGAGTTCCGCGAGCTGGCGGTCTACGGCCAGGAGGCCGCCCCGATCTTCGCGCCGCTCTCTCCCCGGGAAGTCGAGATCCTCGACAACATCGCCCAGGGGATGACCAACAAGCAGGTCGCCTACGCGCTGTCGATCAGCGAGCAGACCGTCAAGAACCACATGTCGAGCATCCTCCGGAAGCTCAGCGTGAACGATCGAACCCAGGCCGTCGTGTATGCGATGCGCCAGGGCTGGATCAGGATGCCTGAGGATTGACTGACGCCAAGCCCACGCTCGCCAGGGATCCCGGCGATTTCGCCGATCGGATCGGTTTTGAGCTGACCACCCTCGATTCCGAGCTCGCCGAGATCGACCTGCTGATCCAGCAGGCGCGCTCGGAGGCCGATCGTCACGAGATGAAGCGCAGCCAGACCGCCGACCGGGTGGCCACGCTGCGCTCGGCGACGGCGCTCAATCCCGTCGACCTGGCGGACGCCACGACCCAGCTCGTCCAGCTCACGCGACGCGCGGTGATGATGGAGTCGCAGGTCGATGTTCTCCAGGGTAAGCAGA
>CAZKXK010000421.1:0-1542 GCA_964556585.1 uncultured Anaerolineaceae bacterium | reverse complement strand
TTCCGGTGGCGTTCGACGGCCGCTACCACGACACCGGGTACCGCCGGCGTGGCGGCAAGCTCGCGCACCGCGGCGGTCGCGGCCTCCATCGCCTCCGGGTCCTCCGCCCGCAGGTCGACTTCGATGACGGCCCGCTCGGCCACCACGTTGGGGCGGGTCCCGCCCGCGATCACGCCGACGTTGCAGGTCACGCCCGGCCAGCGGCCGGTCAGGGCATGCAGGCCCACGACCTGGTGCGCCGCCTCCAGAATCGCGCTGCGTCCCTTCTCGGGCTCCACCCCCGCGTGAGCCGCGCGACCCGTGATCGTCACCTCGTAGTCCACCGTCCCCTTGCGCGCGGAGACGATGTCGCCGTTCGCGCGGGCGCACTCGAGCACGAATGCCACGTCGCAGTCCGCAGCGACCCGCCGCACGTGGGGCGTCGACACCGGCGAGCCGATCTCCTCGTCCGGGTTGGCGATGACGGTCAGCCGCTCGAACGGGAGCCGGCCCACGGCCAGGGTCGCCTCGAGCCCGTGGACCAGGGTGATCAGGCCGGCCTTCATGTCGGTCACCCCGGGCCCCGTCGCGACACCGCCCGTGAGCCGGAACGGACGCTCAGCCACCGTCCCGACCGGGAAGACGGTGTCGGTGTGCCCGATGAGCAGCGCGCGTGGACCGCCCGGCTCGCCCGTGAAGACCGCCTCGACCGTGTCGCCGAGCCGGCCGGCCGGGTCGGCATGCCGGGTGACCGCGCCGCCGAGCCGCGCGAGGCGATCGGCTGCCCAGGCGGCGACCAGGTTCACCCCGTCGCGGGTGTAGCTGCCGGAGTCGAGGTTGACGAGGTGCTCGAGCTCGGCGAGCAGGTCCGGCTGTGACGCGCTGATCCTCGCGCGCAGCGCGGCGAGCTCGCGGTCGGGCGGAAGCGCGATCGGTTCCATCGGCACCGCGACAGTCTAGAACGGAGGTGCATCCGGGCACCGGCCTCTGAGCGCGGGTCTGGACGAATCCCCACAGGACTGGAGTACTCTCCCCTTTCACAGGGGAAGTACGCTCAACGTTCAGGCTCCCCGAAACCGGCAGACCGGGCAGCCCAACGCACGCGGCCGAGGTTCGAGATCGGTGCCCAAGATCCAGGGTCTCTGGCGACCCCACGCGAAGATCGACGAGGCGGAGTTCGAGTCCGCCAAGACGCGCACGGCAGCGCGGCTCGCTGACCTCTTCGGCGTCGACGCCCCGGCGGCCACCGATGACGGTCCCCAGGCCGGGCCCGGCGACGGCGCCGCCGAACCCGGCGGGTCAGCGAACGCGGACGACACGTTCGAGTCCGGGATGGCCGTCGCGCCGCCCGAGACCGGCGGCAAGCGCCCGCCCATCGTCGTCGAAGCGGGTCCTGGCCTCGTCGGGGTGATGGCGGAACCCGACCGGGCGGCGCCGGATCTCGTGGGGGTGATGGCCGGGACCGGCGAGACGATTGCCGCCGCCCCGCCGAGCGACGCCGTCATGCCGGCCGATGCGGACTCGACGGGCGACCCCGGCGCGGGGAGCGACGCCGGCGCCGGG
>CAZKXK010000420.1:0-1546 GCA_964556585.1 uncultured Anaerolineaceae bacterium | reverse complement strand
TGATGTCGTCGAGACGCCCGACGAACGGCGAGAGGAAGCTGGCGCCGGCCTTGGCGGCCAGGAGGCCCTGGTTGGCCGAGAAGATCAGGGTGCAGTTCGTCCGGATCCCCTCCTCGGCGAAGCGGCTGATGGCCTCGAGGCCGTTCTCGCTCATCGCCACCTTGACGACGATGTTCGGGGCAAGCTTCGCGAAGTGGCGGCCCTCGTCGAGCATCCCGTCCACCTCGTCGGCGACGACCTCGGCGCTCACCGGACCGGACGTCAGCCGGCAGATCTCCCGGAGCACGTCGTCATAGGAGCCGCCTACCCGCGAGTAGTGTCTGGGATTCTTTGTCACGCCGTCGATGTCGCCCATGCGGACGGCGGTTCGGATCTCGTCGAGATCGGCGGTGTCGAGGAAGAGCTTCATGGGTGGCCTCCAGCCGGGCGAAGGGACAGGTCAGCGGTCAGGACAGGTGCCCGCGGTGATGGTCCTACCTGCCCCGGGTTCAGGGCGCCTCCGCGTCCGTGACCGAATCGGCCGTCGCCGGGTCGGGCACCGGCGTGACGTCGATCGCCGGCCCGCCGCTTCGCCTCGCCCGCAGGACCGGCTCGCGGCCGTCGCGCAGGGCAACCGCGGTGGCGATGAACCCGTCGAACAGTGGATGTGGCCGCTCGGGCCGGCTCTTGAACTCGGGGTGGAACTGGCTCGCCACGAACCACGGGTGGTCGCGGAGCTCCACGATCTCCACGAGCCGTCCATCCGGCGACTGGCCGGACAGGACCATGCCCGCCCCCTCGAGGAGCGCCCGGTACCGGTTGTTCACCTCGAAGCGGTTCCGGTGGCGCTCGTAGACCACCTCGTCTCCGTAGACCTGGTGGGCCTTCGAGCCGGGCAGGAGGCGCGCCGGGTAGAGCCCCAGCCGCATCGTTCCGCCCTTCTCCTCCAGGTCCCGCTGGTCCGGCATGAAGTCGATGACCGGGTGCGCCGTGAACATGTCGAACTCGGTCGAGTTGACGTCGGCTGAGCCCGTGACGGCCCGCGCGAACTCGATCACCGCGCACTGCAGGCCCAGGCACAGCCCGAGGTACGGGACCCGGTGCTCGCGCGCATACCGCGCGGCGAGGATCTTGCCCTCGATCCCACGGTGGCCGAAGCCACCGGGCACGAGGATCCCGGCCGCGCCGGCAAGCGTTTCGGAGACGCTCTCGTCCGTCAGCGTCTCCGAGTCGACCCACCGGACCTTCACGTCGACCCCGTTCGCCCAGCCCGCGTGCTTGAGGGACTCGGTAACGGAGAGGTACGCGTCGGGGAGCTCGATGTACTTCCCGACGAGGGCGATCTCCAGCTCCGGCTTGGGGCGCTTGATCAGCTCCACCAGCCGGCGCCAGCGCTCCAGGTCGGGCGCGCGCGCAGTGCCGGCGAGGCCCAGGTCGCGCACCAGGATGTCGCCCAGGCCGGACTCCTCGAACAGGAGCGGCACCTCGTAGATCGTGTCGGCCGTGACAGCCGGGATGACCGCGTCCACGGCAACGTCCGTGAAGAGCGCGATCTTCTCGCGGATCT
>CAZKXK010000419.1:0-1563 GCA_964556585.1 uncultured Anaerolineaceae bacterium | reverse complement strand
CCCACTCGTCGCCAAGCGTGATCCCTCCGAGGTACAGGCCCTCAAGGTTCCCGTCGTGACCGGTGTCGCGCCGGGCAAGCTCGAGCGTCACGGGGGTCGTCGCATCCCGGAGCGTGCGGACGGTCATGCCGGCGATCTCGCCCCGCTCGCCCCGCACGAGGACCCGGGGCGAGCGGATCCACGAGAAGTACTGGTCGGGCGTGAAATCGTAGACGCCGAGGCGGCCGCCGAAGTCCAGCCAGGCGAGGAGCTGATCCGACATCTCGATCCGCTCCCGGTCCGGCGGCCCGGATCGGTCCGGTCCGGCCACGATCGAGGACGCGAACCGCCGCGCGGTGATCGTCACGGGCTCGAAGCCGACGCCGAGGTACCTGCGCAGCAGGTCGATGCCGTGGTAGTCGTGCGCCACCGAGACCTGCGCCTGGGTGACCGTGCCCAGGATCCCGGATCGGGCGACCTCCAGCCGCGCCGCGTGGTGAGGCTGGAACTGGTATTGCTCGGCGACCTGGATCCGGGCGCTCGATGCGGCGAGGTCGGCCAGCCCTGCCAGACCGTCGAAGTCGGCCGCCGGCGGCGTCTCGGCCAGCACCGGCACCCGGGCATCCGCCAGCTCGTGCAGAAGGTACGGGGTCGCCGTGCGGGGCACCGCCAGGACGACGAAGTTCGGCCGGTCGGCCAGCAGCTCGTCGATGGAGGAGCGGACCGGGACGCCCCAGGCGTCAGAGGCATGGGCCGCCCGCCCCGCGTCCCGCGTCAGCACGCCGGTGACCCGGAAGAGCCCTGGCAGCGCCAGGGCGACCCGCGCATAGAACCCGGCGCGCCAGCCGGCCCCGACGATCGCGAACGGCACGACGTTCATCGGTCCCTCCAGGCCCTCCCGCAGCTCGCGGGATCCCAGCATGGACCTGCCCGGCGCCGGGTCCTGAGGCGGCAAGCCGGGAAGGGCCGGTCGGCTCTTGATCTCCGCCCCTGCGCCCGGACGATGCTCCATGCGTCCACCTCCAGGCACCCGGAGCATCGATGAGCGCGCAACCCCGCCTGCACTACCTGGACAACCTACGGGCCTGCGCCATCATCCTGGTGATCGTCCTGCACGCCGCGATCACCTACATGGTCGCTCCGCCCACCTGGTGGTACGTGATCGACTCCGACCGGAGCGCCGTGTTCACCTGGCTGGTCCTGCTGGTGGACGTCCCGATCATGCAGGTCCTCTTCTTCGTGGCCGGGTACTTCGCGGTCCGATCGCTCCAGCGGCGAGGGCCGCGGGGCTTCATTCGCGAGAAGGTGGTCCGACTCGCGATCCCGTGGGTCCTGGGGGTCATCTTCCTGGCCCCGCTCGAGACCTACATGACCTACGTCTCGCGGGGCAATCCAACCGGCTACCTCCAGTTCTGCACGTCGGACTTCTGGGGGCCGATGTTCCAGCAGTCGGTCTACTGGTTCCTGGGCGTGCTATTCGTCGCGTTCCTGGTCCTGGTCTACGCGTACGTCCTCCCGGCGCAGCACCTTCTCCAGGCGCGGGATCTCCCGGTCGTGAAACCGAGCCGGAGCCTGTTCCTCTGG
>CAZKXK010000418.1:0-1565 GCA_964556585.1 uncultured Anaerolineaceae bacterium | reverse complement strand
CTAGATGCCGAGCCCGGCGAGATGCTGGGCCAGGGCATCCGGCGCCTCGAGCGCCTTCCGGTAGTCCTCCCACCGGACGGGCGACCAGATCTCCGCGTGGTCGAGCGATCCGACGACCACCGCCTCGCCCTCCAGCCCGGCGGCTTCGCGGAGGTAGGCCGGCAGCACGAAGCGACCCTGCGCGTCGAACTCGATCTCGACGGCGCTCGCAAAGACGAACCGGCTGAAGGCGCGCGCCCCGGGGTTCTCGATGGTCGGCAGCGCGGCCACCCGTGCCGCCAGGTGTTCCCAGCCGTCCCTGGGCCAGATCGCGAGGCACAGGTCCAGCCAGCGAGAGACGACCGCCCCCCCGGCGAGCTGGGCGCGGAACCTCGACGGCACGGCGAGGCGTGCCTTCGCGTCCACCGTGTGCCGGTACTCGCCGGTGAACACCAGCCCGGGCTCCTTCTTTGCGTGTCCGCTGCTCGCGGGCGGGATACCCACGGATCCAGCAGTGCGTGCCCGGTGGCCCCGGCGGCGGGCGCGTGCCCTGCGTCCACCACCGAGATTCACCACTTGTCCCCACTTCGTGGGACTTGATGGGTATAGTACATCGCGATGAACCCGAGTCAACGCCGTTCTCGTCATCAGATGGGCCTCCCGGGCGGGCCGATCGTCCCCTGCCGGCTGCCGGCGGGGGGCTCGCTCGGCGACTCTCGGACACGCGCGGGTAGTACGAGTGTCGGCTTGCGGACGTCATACAGGCCGGTGTAGGCTCGGCCGCCGAGTCACGCCGTCGCCACCTCGAAAGGTCAGAACCTGCTGATGACAGCCCTGCCGCGAATGCCGGATCCGGTCGTCGCGCCGCCCGTCCGGAGCGAACCCGGAACCCGGGCGCACCCGATGGCGGCCGCGCGGATTCGCCGCTGCACCTTCCGAAGGCTGATCGCGGTGGACCGCGTCGACGGACGCGTCTACGACGTGGACTGCCTCTACCCGGACCGAGCCGTCCCGCTTCCACTGGGAGACCTGGGCTCGGCGATGCCGATCTGCAACGCCTGCACGGCATCGCACACGTTCCGGGCCGACGAGGACTGAGGGACCGAACCCGGGCGAGGGTGCGCTGAGGGCGCCAGCGAGGCGGCCTGTACGCCGGGTTCTGTACCACGCCCGAAGGCGCGGCGACGGTCATCCATCTGGGGCCGCCGGTTGCCCGGCGGCTCATGCGGCCGACCCGAGGGTCCACGGCGGCGCGCCGCTGCCCCGGCGAACCGGGACACGCCCTCCTACTTGGCCTTGCTCCGGGTAGAGCTTGCCGCGTTTCACCCCGCCGCCGGTTGCCCGGCGACGGACTCGTCTCTGTGGCGCTGGTCCTCGCCTCGCGGCGGACGGGCGTTACCCGCTACCCTGCGCCTGGGAGCCCGGACGTTCCTCACGCCGACGGTTGCCCGCCGACGCGCGACCGTCCGGCCGCCTCGCTGGCCGCCGAAGTCTACCCCTCGGCAGCCAGGCTGGTCGACGCCCGGCGGGTGCCCGCGGGTCGATCTCGCCGGCGGCCGATCCCGCCCGCGGCGCGTCGGCCGTCA
>CAZKXK010000417.1:0-1590 GCA_964556585.1 uncultured Anaerolineaceae bacterium | reverse complement strand
TCTCGTCCTCGTCCTGCTTGGCTCATCGGCGCGCGGCTCGACGCCCCGGTGCTCGTGACCGCCCGGGCTGCGTCCTCCATGCTGCTCACTGACTATGCTGCCTCGTCCTCCGTCATTCGTCCCGGGCGCTCCACGTGGTCGGTGGGCCGCACGATGTGGACATCGTGTGAGATCCCGATGCTCTGCCCGCGAGACACGACGCGAGCTGCCCTTTGCGTTCGAACTGGCATACTCCTCTCCCTGGCCCGGGTCGGGCATGCAGCGCCGACTCGCCGTCAGCCATCTTTGGGGGGCTCATCGTGACCAAGGTGATCCTTACGCACGCCGTCGCGGACGTGGAACGCTGGCTGTCGTTCAAGGGCGAGCGGGCCGCGAGCATTGGAGCGATGGGCGGCTCGAACGTCGTCGACCACGTCGCGGCCGATGGCAGCAAGACGGTTGCCATCAGCATGGACGTGGCCGACATGGGCGCCATCCAGGCAGGTCTTGCGTCGCCCCCGCCCGAGCTGGCCTCTGCCATGCAGCGGCACGGGGTCATCCCGCCGGTGACCGCCCACATCGAGAAGTAGCGCCCGCCGGCCGCGGAGCGTCGCCACCGGCCGTCGCGTCGCCACCGGCCGTCGCGTCGCCACCGGCCGCCAAGCGCGAAGAACGGAGCCCCGACCTGCGTCAGGCCGGGGCTCTGTCCGTGTCGGGCTCACTGTGGTCCGGAGGTGTGCCAACCCGAAGGTGGGATTGACGTCCGCGTGGTCGCATGTCTGCGGAGCGCGGACCAGACCGACGGAACGGGTGATGGGTCAGGCGCCGCCCTGAGCGGAGAGGTCCTTGTCCTCCATCTCCCAGGCATGGTCGAGCGTGTGAAAGGCAGAGTGTCGGACAAGGAACGGTAGCGTCCACGACCGCATGCGCCGCGTGACCTCCCCGGCGTTGTAGGCACGCATCGCCGCGACGTAGGCCTCCCGATGCTGCCGCAGTCCATCCGAAGTAAGCGCCGCGCCCTCCGGTATCCGCAACCCCACGTGCCTGGCGAAGTCCTCGCTTTCGGTGCGGATGGTGTGGCGGATGATCCGGTCCCGGTCGCGTCCTCCCCCGCGCGGTCCCTTGCGCATCTCCGGTGAGACCCGCGCCGCGACACCGTCGAAGAACGACCAGCAGGCCCGCAATAGCCGAATGGCACGGTCGAGCTCCGCCTCGCCCATCGGTCCCTGCTCCGCCGCGCAGGGCGAGAAGGATATGCCCCAGAAATCAGTCGAGCCCGTGCCGACCCTCTCCTCCACGATCACGAGGGGCCCGGCGGCGGCGAACTCGCCCGCCATCCCGGCGAGATCCGCGACCGGCCGGTAACGCTCCCTGTAGGCCTCGAGCGTCTCGAGGACGAGCTCGGCGCTCTTCGCGCCCCGGCTCCACCCAGGCCAGTCGATGCTGAACGCGACCGACCGCTTGTCCTTGGGCCCGCGTTCGATGACCGTGCGGACGGGCATGGCGCAGTATTGCACGCGGGACAAGCGGCCCCCTGGGGCCGATGGGAGCACGGCTCGGCTAGCCGTCGAGTGGGATGAAGAGCGTCCGGAGGTCACCGTCCTTCGCAGC
>CAZKXK010000416.1:0-1591 GCA_964556585.1 uncultured Anaerolineaceae bacterium | reverse complement strand
GTGTTCCAGTTACCCGGTCCCTGGTTCACGTTCGAGTCGAAGCCGGCGTTCTGGAGGACCTGGAAGACACCGCCCGCCGCCGGCCAGGCGTCGGGTCCGCCCACGGCGTTGCCCGGGATCGAGACCTGGACCATCGCGAGGTCGGTTGCCGCGACGAACTGCGCGAGGACCGAAACCAGGAAGATCCCGAGAACGGACAGCGTCGCACCCACGACAAAGCGCGGCGTCACCGCGCGGACGGTGTAGGTCGACTCGCCCGTGGTCCGGCTGACCATGATGAGATAGCCCAGGATCATGCCGCCCAGGGTGATGAGCGGGATCGTGATCAGGAGGATCTGGCCATAGAGGTGGGTGACCGTCTGGTCGCTCATTGGGTCGAGCGGCGTCAGGAAGGTGCCCTTGAGGTTGTCGATGTCCGCCTTGCACGCGTCGCTGATCATGTTCGAGTACCAGAGCGTGAGGTCGTGGATCGGGTCGCCGATGAACGGGATGCCGCCGCCCTGGCCGGCCGTGTTCGTCAGCGAGGGGGCCGGGAGCGCTGGCGCCTGGGCGGGCGTCGCGCTGGCTCCGAGATGGCCCGCGAGCCAGAGGGCGAGACCGATCAGGCCAAGCGCGAGCGGGACGAGTACCGCACGCGGCACAGGGCGTGGCCTGAAGCGCTCGATCGCGATCAGGTGGGCGGCGTGAGTCTTGAGGCTGAGGGACGCAGCCATCTCTTGGTCGACCGCTACGGGGCGCTGATCAGGCCGTAGGCGGCAGCCAGGGCCGTGATCGTCCCGACGATGACCGAGGCCGCGAACATCCAGACGAGGCCATGGATCCCGTTCTCGATCCGCTTGTGCGCCCGATGTTCGGCGTCCGCGTTCGATCCCGCGAGCGTCTTCTCGATGCCGCCCCAGACGATGACCGCGCCCGAGATTGCTACTCCGAGGCCGATCGTGATCGCGACCAGGGCGCCGATCATGTTCTCGACGGGGGCGAGGGCCTTCTGAGCGGCCGGCGGGACGGAACCCGCGGCCAGGGCAGGGTGAGCGGCAGCCAGATAGAGGACTGTTGTTGCCGCAAGGATGGTGAGTCGTCGTCCGGGGACGAGAAGACGACCGATCATGGCTACATCACCCCGCTGCCTGCTGCTGGGCACCGCCGGTCTGCTCGCGGCGTGTCCTGACGAAATCGATGACCTGCTGTTCACTCGCGGCCGCAAGATCCAACCCTGCGCCTCGGAACCAGCTGACCGCTCGCGCGAGGGTGCGGAGGCGGTCGTATTCAGAAGCCGGAATGATCGCGACCGCGAGATGGCCGCGGTGGACGATCGTTCGGACGCGGCCCTGCGCGACCTCCTCGATTAGGGTCGCAAAGGCGGCCCGGGCGTCGGAAACGCCGACCGTCCGCAGAGGTGACAGGATCGCGCGCGGGTCTGCGGTGAGTCTGCGGATCGTCACGTAGTCGGGCGGCTGCAGTGTGACGAGATCCGCGAGCTCGGAGGGGTCGGCCAGGGCCTCCGGGTAGACGTTCAGTGCGTGCAGGGCCGCAAGGGAGTCTTCGATCTTCCGCCAGCGCTCCGCCTCTTCGTGCTGGATCATCACCGCGT
>CAZKXK010000415.1:0-1595 GCA_964556585.1 uncultured Anaerolineaceae bacterium | reverse complement strand
GGGCGTGCGGGCCGTGCGCGTCACTGTCGACGCCACCGATCGCGCCTCGCTCGAGCGGGCTCGCCTGGAGACCGAGGAGCGCCTCGGCCCCGTCGACATCCTGGTCAACGCGCCGGGCGTGAACAGCTCAACGCCGTTCTTCGAGATCGAGCTGGAGGAGTGGCACCGGGTCCTAGACGCGAACCTGACGGCCGTCTTCCTCGCCTGCCAGGTCTTCGGCAGGGCGATGGTCGCCTGCGGGAGCGGCGGCTCGATCATCAACATCTCGTCTGCCTCGTCCGGTCCGCCGCTGTCGCGGGTGGTGACCTACTCGGTGGCCAAGGCCGGCATCAACAACCTCACCCAGTACCTGGCCCGCGAGCTCGCGCCGAGCGGGGTCCGCGTGAACGCGATCGCGCCCGGGTTCTTCCCGGCCGAGCAGAACCGCGCGCTCCTGTCCGACGAGCGGGTCGCCGCCATCCTCGGCCACACGCCTGCCGGCCGGCTCGGGGAAGCGGACGAGCTCGTCGGCGCCGCGGTCTGGCTGGCTGCCGCGCGCGCCTCGAGCTTCGTGACGGGGGCGATCGTGCGGGTCGACGGCGGCTTCTCCGCGATGACGATCTGAATTGCCGGTCCGACGTTTCGGCCGGCGGCGGCCCCTGGCCCATTCCCGGCCGATCCCAAAGGGAGGAGCGATTCGATGACCGGCATGCCCGGCGGGTTCTTCAGTGATCCTCCCGTCCCGACCACGGAACCGGGCGGCCCGGGTCAGCCTCCGTTCGCCGAGTTCGACCACGGGCCGCTGCCCGAGTGGGCGCTCGTCCGCCACGCCATGGACCCGGCGCAGGTCGACGACGCCCGGGCTGCCGTGCGCGCGGCCCTCGAGCCGGTGATCGGCGCCGTCACGCCCGGGGCCCGCGCCTGCGTGGCCGCCGGGAGCCGGGGCATCGACCGGATCGACCAGGTGATCCGCGCCGTCGTCGAGCGCCTCCAGGAGGCCGGCGCGTCCGTCTTCATCGTGCCGGCGATGGGCAGCCATGGGGGAGCGACGGCAGAGGGGCAGCTGGAGGTCCTGGCCGGGTACGGGATCACGCCGGCGACGATGGGCTGCGAGATCCGCTCGTCGATGGAGACGGTGGAGCTCGGCGAGGTGGCGCCGGGCGTGCCCGTGTTCGTCGATCGGCATGCCTTCGAGGAGGCCGACCTGATCATCCCGGTCAACCGCGTCAAGCCGCACACGGATTTCGACGGCGAGATCGAGAGCGGCTTGATGAAGATGATCGCCATCGGCCTGGGCAAGCAGAAGGGAGCCGACACGCTCCATCGCCAGGGCTTCGCGACGTTCCACGAGCTCATTCCGGCCGTCGGCCTGCACACGCTGGCGCGCGCGCCGATCCCGTTCGGCGTCGCCCTCGTCGAGAACGGCCGCGCGCGGCTGCTCCACGTGGAGGCGGTCCCGGCGAACCGGATGGCGGAGCGCGAGCGCGAGCTGCTCGTGATGGCACGGACGGCCATGGCGAGGCTCCCCCTCCACGCGATGGACGTGCTCGTCCTCGACGCGATCGGCAAGGACATCAGCGGCCTCGGCATGGACTCGAACGTCGTCGGCCGCTACT
>CAZKXK010000414.1:0-1601 GCA_964556585.1 uncultured Anaerolineaceae bacterium | reverse complement strand
TCGGTGAGACCCAGGTCCGCCGCGGACGGGGGCGGACCTGGTTGGATCGTCAGCTGCCCGGCTCGATCAAGGTATCGTGGTTGAGCCACCACTGGTACAGAGCTGCCTGGTCGCCGCTTGTGAGAACCGCGGTGAACATCACGTTGGTGGCCGGGTCAGCCTGCTCGATCCAGGCGTTGCCGTCGCTGTCCTTGAAGCAGAGCAGGCCCTGGTCTGGGTTGCTCGCCTGGCCGTTCACCGTCCAGACGCTGTCCACGTTCCCGTTGCCTTTGGCACACGTCACGCTGTCGGTGCCCGGCTTGGCCGAGGTCGTGTTGACATCGGAGGCATAGGCGGCCTTCAGGTCAGCGGCGCTGTCGTGGAGGTCGAACCACACGCCGTCCACCCCGTCATAGGAGCAGCGGGCCCCCTGCACCACCGTGGAGATGGTCGTCGCGTAGGGTTTGCAGGTGCTCCAGATCGCGCTGGGGACGAAGGCCTGGAGCTGGTCGATGGCCGCGGTGCCACCGGACGGCTGGCTGCCGGTCGCGGAGCCGGCGCTCGGTGCCGGGCTGCTGTTGGGCGATGACCCGCCGCCGACGAGAGCCAGTGGACGGCCATTGATCTCGCCGCTCCACGTCTGCCCGCCGCGGGAGATGGTCGCCGAGAACGTGGCGTCGGACGCGTGCGAGCGCAGCACCGAGCAATAGGTCGCCTTGGTGCCGTCGGTCCCGACGGCTGCCCCGTTGAAGTTGGTGAGCAGGTCGCCTGCCTCGATCCCGGCCTTGTCGGCCGGCGAACCCGGGGCCACGGAGATGACGGCGATGCCCGTGTTGTCGCCATTCACCTCGCCGTTCAGCCCGATGTAGTCGAGGTTCCCCTTGGCCTTGATCTGGTCGATGATGCCCTTGGCCTCGCTCGACGCAATCGCGAACGACTCGCCGGCGATCGGGCTGCCCGGGGCGCCCCCGGAGTACTGGACGCCGACCACCTGGCCGGTCGAATCGATGACCGGGCTGCCGGAGTTGCCGGGGAACGTCTGCGCGGTGATCTGGATCTCGTTCTTCACCGAGGCCCAGCTCGTGTCTGCCGGAGCAGCCGGCTTGGCCACGATGCCGTTGGTGAGCGTGTAGGGGTCACCGTTGGGATGGCCCGCAACGTAGATCGCTTCGCCAACCGTTGGGTTCGTGGTCGACATGGTGAGTGCCGGGTAGGTGCCGGACACCTTGAGGACAGCCAGGTCCGAGCATTCCGACACTCCGACGAGCTGCGCGTCGAGCAGGGTCTTGTCCGTGCCGATCGACACCTTCCAGAAGGCGCCGCCGGTGACAACGTGGTTGTTCGTGACGATCAGGCCCGAGGGGTCGACCACGAACCCCGAGCCCGAGTACGTCTGCTCCTGCGCTCCGTCGGCGGTCACGAACGTGCCCTGGGTCTGGATGTACGCCACCGACGCCTCGATCTTCGAGAGGTCGACTGCTCCGTTCGCCGAACCACCGCCCCCGCAGGCGGCCACCAGGATGGCGACGGCGCCGAGGGTAGCCAGCCGCGGGCCGAGGCGATGGGTGCTGCGCTCCATTGGGCTCTCCTTCGCTTACCCCCGGCGCGGATCCTGCCGCGCT
>CAZKXK010000413.1:0-1621 GCA_964556585.1 uncultured Anaerolineaceae bacterium | reverse complement strand
TCGTGAGCGCGAGAAGCGGATCATCCTCCTGCGAGAGGACGAGATCCGCGACCAGCAGGAAGGACTCGGCCTGGCGCAGGCGGATGCGTGCGTCCTCTCGGCTGCAGGTGGCGGAGCGCCCGCGAGCTCGAGAGCTCACCGCGGCTGTGCATCATGCGGCAGCGACGCGATGAGGTCGCGCAGTCCCGATCCGGACAGGTGCAGGCCGTCGGCGAGCCAGGCGTCGAGCAGAGGATCGTGCGCAGCGACGTGCTCCGCCAGGCGCGCGAGCCCGATATCGAATGCCTGGCAGTGGTTTCCCGTCCACTTCGGGACGTCTTCTCGCAGACGATCCACCTGCTCGTCCCACCGTTCGAGGGGTTCGATCGCGTCAGGCCTGATCAACAGCAGATCGATGTCGCTCGCACTGTCCCCGTCCCCGCGTGCTGCACTCCCGAACATGGAGGCGTGCAGTGGCTGCAGCGCCCAGGTGGCGATCTCCTGGCTGAGCCGGTCACGCAACGCCAGCCGCAGGCGCGCCAGGCTTTCGAGCGCCCGCCACGCGAGATGCTCGCGGTTCGCCAGGTAGTAGCCGGCGTTGTCGCGCCCCTCAGCGAGCACGAGCCCCTGCGCAACCAAGCGGCGCAGGACAAGCTGGACGCCCCGAGGGCTCCCGACGCCCGCAAGCCGGTTCACCTCGCGGCCGGTGAGGGGCCTGGTCGTGGCCGCCAGCGCCTCGATCACGGGGGCGTCCAGCGTGGGGATGATCCCGCGGAGCGGGTGGGCCACGTTCACGGCTGAATACTAGGATAGCCATGCGAATAGTCAAGTAGTCGGACGAGCGAGGTCGGACGAGCCAGGTCGGACGAGCACATCCGGCTCCGGGGGAGCAGCTGCCGGCCGGTTCGGCCCGGCCGGCGCTCCGTCTTCAGCGCGAGCGGGGTGCCCTGTTCGAGGTGTACTCGCCGGCGACGACCGGCTCGATCAGGCCGAAGTCGCCGTCATTGCGCCGGTAGAGCACGTTGACGCGCTCGCTCTCCGCGTTCACGAAGACGAAGAAGGCGTGGCCCAGCGACTCCATCTGCGCGATCGCGTCCTCCTCGAACATCGGCTCGAGCGCGAACCGCTTGGACTTGACCACCCGGCGCTCGCGACTGCCCTCCGCGGTCCCGTCCGCGATGCGGGAGAGGATGCCCTTCTCCTCCGGGGCGCGCGCACGGACACGGGGCTTCTCGCGGTGGTCCACCGCGCGCCGCTCCACCTTGTCCACGACCTCGTCGATCGCCGCCTCGTACGTCGCCGCGTCGGCACGGCCGCGGAGCGCCTGACCGTCGATCACGAGGGTCACCTCGGCGATCCGCGAATCGTCCGCGCTCCGGTGGCGCTCGACCGAGATCTCGAGGATCGCGTCGGTCCGGTCATCCAGGAAACGCTCCAGGCGCCGCATCTTCCGCTCGGCATACTGCCTCACGGAATCGGGGACATCGAGGTTCTTGCCCTTGACGATCGTCCTCACGGTTGACCTCCAGGGTGGCGGCGGCCCGTGACGCGAGGAGCGGCGCGGGCGACCGGCAGGCGTGGTCCGAGTATAGCCCGGGGTGATTCGGGGCCGAACCGCCAACCCGGTTGGTGCCCGGCGGCC
>CAZKXK010000412.1:0-1630 GCA_964556585.1 uncultured Anaerolineaceae bacterium | reverse complement strand
CGGCGCGTCGATGAATGTGCCGAGGTCGGCGAACTCGATGATCGACGGGGCCAGGCTTCGCATGACCCGGTGGCGGATCCCGATGAAGGCGCCGATCAGGAAGATGTTCTCCCGCCCGGAGATCTCCATCTCGAACCCGGCGCCCAGCGTGAGCAGCGACGAGACGCGCCCGCTCAGCGTGATGGATCCCTCGTCCGGGGCCAGGATCCCGGCCAGCGCCAGCAGGAGCGTGCTCTTGCCGGCACCGTTCTGGCCCAGGATCCCCAGCGACTCGCCGTGCTGGATCTTGAAGTCGACGTGGCGGAGCGCCCAGAAGTGGCTGCCCACCTGCTGCTTGCGGCCGACCCACTCCGCCAGCGACCCCTTGAGCGTGGTCCGGCGGGTCAGGTTGAGGTTGTAGCGGATCCCGAGGTCGCGGACCTCGACCGCGTAGGGCGAGGCTGGCATCAGAGGATCTTCGCGAACCCGGTCTCGATCCGTTTGAAGACCCAGATCGAGAACGTGAGCAGGACGAGCGAGAGCAGCAGCACGACCGCGAGCGCCCCCCAGTCCGGGGCGATGCCGTAGTAGGCCACGTTGCGATAGGAGGTGAGGATGTAGGTGAACGGGTTCAGGCCCAGCACGTAGCGGAAGCCGCTCCCCTGCAGATCGCTGACCGCGTAGATCGCTGGCGATGCGTAGAACCAGATGCGGATGGCGTGGCGCAGCAGGTTCTGCACGTCGCGGTAGAACGTGTTGAGGGCGGAGAAGAGGATCGCCAGCGCCAGCGTGAAGACGAACTGGACGGCCGCGATGACCGGAAAGGCCAGCAGCCAGGGGCCAAGGTGGCTCGGGTAGAGGATGTAGAGAAGGCCCAGCGAGAGGAGGCCGAAGCCGAACGTGATCGTCCCGGCGACCGTCGAGGCGGCCGGCAGGATGATCTTGGGGAACTGGAGCTGCCGGATCAGGTTGCCCCGGGCCGTCACCGAGGTCGTGGCATCCATGAGGGCCGACGAGAACCACTGCCAGGGCAGGATCGCCGCGAACAGGAAGAGCGGCGCGTCGACGATCTTCTTCTGGAACACCACCGTGACCAGGATCGAGTAGATGGCCATCGAGAAGAAGGGATCGATCAGCCACCAGAGCTGACCCACCACCGTGTCCGCGTGGGTCCGCTTGAGGTCCGTCCCGACCAGGTGCTGCAGCAGGCGCCCGCGCGTCCTGAGGTCCTGGATCCCCCGGCCGACCAGGCGGACGAACTCGAGACGCCGGATCAGCTCGCGGAAGCCGAGGGGTCGTTCGAGGGTAGCTGGGCGAGCGTCGGAAACCGCCCGGACGGGAGTTGTCACGGCAGCCGGAACGGTAGCATGGGTGGTTCGGGCCCGCGCGACCGGCTCCGGCAGGGCCGTCCCGCCGGGTGGCGCGGGGTCCCGTCGCGAGGGACGCCCGGCGCGGCATCGGAGTAGTGTGACGGCCGTTGTCCCCAGGAAGGAGTCCGGCAGCTCGACATGGAACCACAGCGACCACCGGAGGACGCCCGCTTCGAGGGCATCGGCGACTGGCTCGTGAGCCACGGCCAGGATGCCCTCGCCCGTGGCGCGGGAAGGCGCCCGACGGGTGCCGGATCGGGCCGTGCCCGCGTGCGGCGGGT
>CAZKXK010000411.1:0-1631 GCA_964556585.1 uncultured Anaerolineaceae bacterium | reverse complement strand
AGGCCGCCGGTGACGCGGGGACAGGGATCCGCGTCGATCTCGACGCGATCGCCGACCGCCAGCCTGGTGCCGCCTCCGAGGCGAGGCTGCTCTACAGCTCGTCGGCGCGGATGCTGCTCACCGCCCGGCCCGAGGGTCTCAGCGAGATCGTGACGATCTGTGCCCGGTCGGGGGTTGGGTGCACCGTGATCGGGCGCGTCACCGGCGACGGCGACATCGCGGTGGTGGAGGGAGGCCTCGACGCGACGGGAGAGCCGAACCCGGGCGCCCGCGAGATCGCCCGCGCGCCGGTCCGCGCGATGGCCCCGGAGGCGGTCGTGGTCGAGCGCCTGGCCGCCCCGCCCCCGCGCCGCCGGATGGCGCCCGCACCGGGGCTCCCGGAGCCGGCCGGTGAGGATCTGCCGGAGCGCGGAATGGACCCGGGCGCCGTCCTGCTCGGGTTGCTCGGCAGCCCGAACCAGGCGTCCCGGGCGGGGGTTGGCGCGCCGGATGACCGGCCCGCCCAGGGACGCACCGTCGTCCACGGGGACCATGGGCCGACCGTCCTCCGCATCACGGGAACCCGGCGGGCGCTTGTCGTGGCGATGGGCGGCAACGCCGCGGTGAGCGCCACCGATCCGTACCTCGGCGCCGCACTTTCGGTGGCGGAGACCGCCCGAAGCGTCTCCGCGACGGGGGCCCGGCCGCTGGCCGTGACGCACTGCCTCGCGTTCGGCGATCCGACCCGACCGGAGGCGTTCTGGCAGCTCGGAGAGGCCGTGCGCGGGGTCGGCGATGCGTGCCGGGCGCTGGCGCTTCCCGTCGCGGGCGGCAGCGTCTCGCTCGCCGTTGACGGGCCCGCACCGGCGGCGGCGCGGCCGGAGGTCGCTGTCCTCGGCCGCACTGACTATGCGGCGTCGCTCGTCGAGGCGGCCTTCGACGAGGCAGGCGACGTCGTCCTGCTCGCCGGCGGTGCGGGACCGGGGCTCGCCGGGAGCGCATATGCCGGGCTCGCGGGGCTGGCCGCCGACGACGAGCCGCCGGCGCTCGACCTGGCCGCCGAGCGGGCCGTCCAGGCGTTCATCCGCGACGCGATCGCCGCGCGTCTCGTCACGTCTGCCCGGGGTGTGGGGGGTGGCGGGCTGGCGGTCGCGCTCGGCGAGATGGCGATCCGGGGCGCCGTGGGCGGTCGCTTCCGGGTTGCCGTGGCGAGCGAACCCGCCGTCGCGCTGTTCGGCGAGAGCGCGTCGCGCATCGTGCTCACCGTCCGGCCGGAGAACGTCGCGGCGGTCCATTCGCTCGCCGACCGGCAGGGCGTTCCGCTGGCGGAGCTCGGGACCGTCGGCGGGGCGCGACTGCTGGTGGAGCTGGTCGGCGAGGGCGCGACGGGGGCCGCCGAGGGCCGAGGGGCCGGCATCGCGGATGCGCTCGAGGTCATGTTGGTCGACCTGCGCCACGCCTGGGAGCAGGGGCTCCCGCGCGCGCTCGGCGTCGAGGCCTGAGCAATGTCCGGCGCGGCGCGGACCGGGCTGCTGTCGCGCGCGGTCGCCCAGGTGCCTTTTGGCTGGCTCCGCGCTGCGGGCGCGCTGCCATGATCGATCCGGCCGCCGCCCCGGCCGACGCCCCCGCGCCCCGTCGCGCGCTCCTCTCGG
>CAZKXK010000410.1:0-1643 GCA_964556585.1 uncultured Anaerolineaceae bacterium | reverse complement strand
GGCCGCCCGCCGACCTTCAACGACCTCCTGGACCTCGACGCCGCATGGGTGATCGCGCGCGACTTCGCCGCCCCCACCGCGGTGGTGGTTCGCCACACCGATCCGGTCGGGCTGGCCTCGGACGACGGGCTGCCGGAGGCCTACCGGCGTGCGCTCGAGACGGACCCCGCTGCCGGATTCGGGGCGATCATCGGGGTCAACCGGAGGATGGACGCGATCACGGCGAAGCTGATCGCCGCGGGGACCTTCGAAGCCGTGGTTGCCCCCGGCTATGACGATGCCGCCCTGCTGGCCCTGTCCGAGCGGCCCGGCCTGGAGGTGCTCCTCGTCCCGCCCAACCCGTCGGATGGGTTGCGCGACTACGGGATCGCGGCGCTCGACTTCAAGCGGATCGGTGGCGGACTCCTGGTGGAGACGCTGGACCACACGACCATCGACCGGGGCCAGCTGCGCGTGGTCACCCAGCGCCGGCCGACGCTCGAGGAGCTGACCGACCTCATGTTCGCCTGGCGCGTGGTGGCCCATGTCCGCTCGAACGCGATCGTCCTGTGCCGGGATCTCCAGACGGTCGGCATCGGCGCGGCCCAGGTCAACCGCCAGGTGGCGGTGGAGGTGGCACTCCGGCGTGCCGGCGACCGGGCGAAGATGGCAGTGATGGCCTCGGACGCCTACTTTCCCTTTCCGGACGCGATCGCCCACGCCGCGATCGCCGGGGTGACCGCGATCGTCCAGCCGGGCGGATCCCGCCGTGACGAGATGGCGATCGAGGTCGCCGACCGCCATCACCTGGCGATGGTCTTCACGGGACGGCGCCACTTCCGCCACTAGGAGTCCCGGGCCGGGGCCACGCCTGGTGGCCGGGACGCCGCCACGTGGCGCGGCCACGGTCGTCCGCCCTTCTCGATCAGAAGCTCGCCTGACGGACGTTACGCAGGTCGCTCGAGCGCCCACTCGATCAGATGCGCGCCCTGGAGCACCGACGACAGGATGGCGCGCGGACGTCGCGACCGGCGCACGCACGGGGCGTCGGCCCACCCCCGGTCCCGCGCCGGCGCACCCCGCACACGGCTCACGTGGCACGCAATTGATGAGATTGCCCGGCAGCGGCCTCCGGCGTCCGCGCCTACCCGCGTGCCTCGCCCCGCACCTCGCAGCGTGCCGGGTCCACCGGGTAACGGACGACGGCTCGGTTGCGAGTGACGAGCTCCTCGCCGCGCACCGCGCCGGTCGACGCGTCGAGGGTCAGCCTCCACAGCTCGTTCTCGCGGGTCACGGTCCCGTCCGGCTCGCGCACGAACCGATGGCCCCGCTCCACGACGCGGTAGGCGTGGGGGCCACGACGGTCGGCTCGGATCTGGCCGCGCAGCTCGATGTCGGTGAGCCAGGCGCAGAGCTGAAACGTGCGGTCCGTCTCGTTGGCGAAGCGCAGGTCGACGTAGTTGAAGAACACGGTCGCGCCGCTGCCGAACGGCTGGACCCGGTCATCGTCCGGGAAGAGATCCGAGCCATGGTGGTGATGCTCTGTCACGCGCACGGGCGCCTGGAGCACCATCCAGTAGAGCAGGTTCGAGAGCTGGCAGAGGCCCCCACCCGTGCCCGACTCGAGCCCGTCGGGCCCGAGGACGAGCCCGTCCCGGAAGCCC
>CAZKXK010000409.1:0-1644 GCA_964556585.1 uncultured Anaerolineaceae bacterium | reverse complement strand
CCAAGCAGGTACCCCTGGGCGAGCGGCACGCCGAGCGCACGAAGCGTCGCCAGCTCTACGTCCGTCTCGACGCCCTCGGCGATCGTCTGGCTGGCCGACGAGCTCGCGAAGTGCAGGAGCCCGACCATGAGGGCCTGCCGGCCCAGGTCCGTGTCGATGCCGCGAACAAGCCCGATGTCGACCTTCACGAAGGCGGGCCGCAGCTCGACGATGTGGCTGAAGTTCGCGACGCCCGATCCCGCGTCATCCACCGCCACGAGCACTTCGGGACGGAGAAGGCCGATCGCGGCGCGGAGCGCGGCGTAGTCAGCGACGGTGACGTGCTCGGTCACCTCGAGCACCAGCGGGCGGTCCGCGGTCCGCAGGAGACCCGCGAGGCGTCCGTTCCCGACCGTGAGGCCGGGCGAGACGTTGAGGCTGAGCCATGCGCCGGGCGGCAATCCGGCGGCGGCCTTGATCGAGGCCGCCAGGGTCGCCATCTCCAGGTCTGCCTCGAGCCCGATCGCCCGGGCGTCCGCGAACACGAGGTCGGGGGCCGAGCCGTCGGCAAAGCGGGTCAGTGCCTCGAAACCGACGTGGGCGCCCGTCGGGACGTCGACGATCGGCTGGAAGACCGGCCGGAAGGCAGCCTCGCCGATGATCTTCGCGATCCGCACCTGGACCTGGCCGCTCTCGGTGAGGTCGAGGACCGCGTGCCCAAGCAGCGCACCGGCCACGCCGGCGAACTCGGCCAGCGCGGCGAGCTTCTCCGTGAGCCGCTCCACCCCGTTGGCCTCCGCCGACGAGACGCTCAGAAGGCCGATCAGCTCGCCAACGTGGCGAATGGGTGCGTGGGCGACCGCGACGACACCGAGCTCGCGGAACATCCTGTCGTAGGGATGCGACGAGTGTCCACGCCAGGCCTCGACCCAGGGCCCCAGGGCGGCCCGCTCCCGAAGCAGACGGCTGCGTCCGATGGGTACGCGTGCCAGTGGTGCCGGGACGCCATCCGCCCGGACGAAGGCCAGCGGGATCGCCTGCTCCTCCTGCGTGAAGTACGCGAGGCGGGCCGACGCGACTCCGGCCAGCCGCACGACCTGCCGGACGATCTCGGCGGCAGTCGCCGAGGGCGTCGAAAGGAGGTGCATGTCCGCCAGGGCCTCCGCGATCTGCGCGCGTTCCCGCGCGGTCTGGACCTGCTCTCCCTGGAGCGCCCGCTCCCGGGTCACATCGCGCTTGACCGCCACGTAGCTCGTGATGGTTCCCGCGGCGTCGAGGATGGGCGACACGACGCCTTCCTCCTGGAAGATGCTGCCGTCCTTGCGCCGGTTCGTGATGTCGGCCACGAACGGCTGCCCGCTCGTGAGCGCCGCCCACATCGCCGCGTAGTACGCCGGTCCCTGGACGCCGCTCTTGAGGATGCGCGGGTTCTGCCCCATCACCTCCTCGCGCGTGTAGCCCGTGCTCGTTTCGAAGGCCGGGTTGACGTACTCGATCGCGCCACGCGTGTCGGTGATGACGATCGCATCGGGGGACTGCTCGACGGCCGTCGCGAGCCGGCGTATCTCGAGCTCGGCGCGATGGCGGGCGCCTGCGTCGCGGATCGAGATGACGATGCCGTCCTCGAGCCTCGCTGCGCGCACGTCGAGGCGCTGGTCGACCGGT
>CAZKXK010000408.1:0-1648 GCA_964556585.1 uncultured Anaerolineaceae bacterium | reverse complement strand
ACCTCCCCGAGCCAGGCGCCGACCCACGCCTGCAGGTCACTCACGGACAGCCCGCCGGTCTGCTCGAGATCGAGGGCCGGGACCAGGTCCCCGGGCAGGAGCGCGGCGCTGTTGACGAACCAGTCCGCCTGGACGATCGCCTCCCCGGGCGTGCTGGACGGCTCGGCGAAGTGGTACGCGGTGACGCGCGTGCCGGCGGCGCGGGCGTTGGCGTGGTTCGTGGCATACATCGGATCGAGGCACGTCTCGCCGTCGGTCGCCTGCACGATCGCGAAGCGCTTGCCGGCGGCGGCGACGCTCGGCCAGTCGATGGCGCCCTGGTAGTGGCTGACGTCGATCCCCTCGAGGGTGGCCGCGGGCGGCGGGGGTGGCGAGCTCGACAGCCTGAACAGCCCGGCCGCGGCATAGGCCACGCTCACGCCGTACAGGGTCGCGACGCTCGTGCCGTCGACCGCGCTGATCGCGTACCAGGTGCTCCCCGAGACGGCCGTGCCGCAGGTGGCCGACCAGGAGCCGCCCGCCACGCTGCCCGTCGTCGTCACGATCGTGCCGGCCGGCATGCTCACCAGCGAGGTCGCGGACGTGGCGGGGGCCGACCGGAGCCGGGCCGTGCAGTTGGCGGCGTAGCTCGAGCCGGAGGCCGCGGCGGCGACCCGCGGCGCGAGCGGGACGACCGCCAGCGCCAGCGCGAGGGCGACGGCGCTCGGGAGCCAGGTTCGACGGGAGCGGATGCGTCCCCTCCTCTCGGGGTCAGCGGGTGGCGGCGGACCGCGGCCGGGGCCGGACCAAGCGAGCGAGGGCGGGCCACGGAGCCGTCACCGCGGATGTCTCGGGGCCCTCCGAGCCCTGGGTGCTGGGGCAAGCCCACGGGAATCCTACCAAGCCGCACAAACGAGCGTATCCGGCCGGGCAGGAGGCGGCGCGTGGCGGATCGCCCAGGGCCCACCGGATCGCCCCGTGCCCGCCGGATCGCCCCGTGCCCGCCGGTCCCCCGCCGGTGGGGCGCATCGACTCAGCGAACCGCGGTTCCCAGCAGCGTGCCGACGCCGTAGGTCACGGCCGCGGCGACGAAGCCCATCCCAGCCTGGCGAAGCCCAGCCGCAAGCGGGTGGCGGTGCGTCAGGCGGCTCACCCCGATCCCGAGCAGGAACAGCGCGGCCAGCGTGCCGGCGATGCTCACGGTGAAGGCCATGGCACCGGAGAGCAGCAGGTACGGCAGGAGCGGGACGAACGCGCCGAGCGAGAAGGCCAGCATGGAGCCGACGGCTGCGGCAACCGGCGAGCCCATCGTCTCCGCGGAGAGGCCGATCTCCTCGCGAACGAAGGTGTCGATCGCCTGCTCCGGGTTTGCCATGATCCGCTGGACGATGAGGTCCGCCTCCGCCCGTCGCAGGCCCTTCGAGGTGTAGATCTCCACGAGGATCGCCCGCTCCTGCTCCGGCGTGTGGCGGAGCTGCTGGCGCTCGAGCTCGACCTGGTAGTCCAGCAGCTCGCGCTGCGACCGGACGGAGATGTACTCGCCCGCGGCCATGCTGAAGCCGCCCGCCAGGAGCCCCGCGATCCCGGCCAGCACGATGGCATGCGGGTCAGCCGACGACGCGCCGGCGATGCCCATGATCAGGCTGACGTTGGACACCAGGCCGTCGCT
>CAZKXK010000407.1:0-1554 GCA_964556585.1 uncultured Anaerolineaceae bacterium | reverse complement strand
CGCCCCGGCTGCGCCGGTCAACTACCCGGTCATGAGCGCCCCGGCTGCGCCGGTCAACTACCCGGTCATGAGCGCCCCGGCTGCGCCGGTCGATGACGCCGTGGCGGCTCCAGCCGACGGGCAACCGCCCGCGCCATCGAGTGCCGGCTGAGAGCCGTTCGCTCGAGGTCGACCCTGCCGTACTCCGCCCCTGTGCCACGGCCAACTCTCGGGCGAGGGTCGACACGGGGGGTTCAATCGAAATCGTAAGCGCCGACGGCACAGCGAAGGAGCCCCAGGAATGAGCGACGGACAGATCGGCCAAGCTTCGACCGCGGCCCGCGCCGCCGGCCTGCGAGCCAGGTTCGAAGAGTTGCCGACGGAGGCCGAGGCATTCGGGCCCTTGCGACTCGTCCGCGCCCCTGGGCGCGTCAATCTGATCGGCGAGCATACCGACTACAACCAGGGACTGGTTCTCCCAGCCGCGATCGACCGCGAGGTCTGGATCATGCTCGCGCAGTGGGATCGGCCCGAAGTCGAGCTGACCTCTGTCGAGTTCGGCGAGACCCGCTCGTTCTCGCTCGAAGGGCTGTCTCCGGAGACGCGCGGCCCAAAGTCCTGGATCGATTACGTCGCGGCCACGGCCTGGGCGATGCGGGACGCGGGTCTCGGCGTGCGCGGCTTCCGTGGCGTCATGGACTCCACCGTTCCGATAGGCTCCGGGCTGAGCTCTTCCGCCGCTCTCGAGATGGCCTCGTCGTGGGCTCTGGCGGTTCCGGGAGCGCCGCGACCGGACGCCGGCGCGATGGCCGCCATTGCCCAGCGGGGCGAGAACCGCTACGTCGGCGTCAACTGCGGGATCATGGATCAGTTCGCCAGTGCCGCCGGCCGGGCCGGACACGCCCTCCTGATCGACTGCCGTACCAACCGGTTCAAGGCCGCTCCGATGCCGGCGGATCTCTCGCTGGTCGTCTGCGAAACCGGCTCGTCTCGCCGGCTGGAGACCTCCGCCTACAACACCCGGCGCTCCGAATGCGAGCTCGGGGTCGAGTTGATCGCCGAACGCGAACCCGGCGTCAAGTCGCTGCGAGATGTCGATGAGCCGATGCTGGAGAGGAACCGGAGCCGGCTACCCGAAGTCGTGGCCCGCCGCTGCGAGCACGTCGTTCGCGAAGACGCGCGCGTCATGGAGACCGTCGCCGCACTTCGAGACGGAGACCTGGCGGCGCTCGGCCGGCTTTTCGCCGCCTCTCACGCCTCGCTGCGCGACCTGTATGAAGTCAGCTCGCCCGAGCTCGACGCGATGGTGGATATCGCCGTGGCGGTTCCAGGAGTGGTCGCCAGCCGCATGACGGGCGCCGGGTTTGGAGGCTGCACCGTCAACCTCGTCGAGCACGGGGCCGAGGAAGCGCTGCGCGACACCGTCCTGGTCAAGTACCAGAACCGGACCGGGCTCAAGCCGCGCGTGTACATCGTCGCGGCCGTCGACGGCGCCGGCGAGGCACCGCTGCCGGAATGATCCGCCCGCCCATCCGGCCCGGCCGGCTCTATGGTCGCAGGGTGTGAGTCGGGGCC
>CAZKXK010000406.1:0-1664 GCA_964556585.1 uncultured Anaerolineaceae bacterium | reverse complement strand
CGGGGGCTTCTGCCAGGCTTGACGCCGGATCGAGCCGGGCCAAGGTGCGGTCAGAGGTCTTCGTAGACATGTCGTTCGCGCTTCGTGGCGCGCCGTGCGGAGATGATGCGCATCTTACCGGCGAGCCGACGCCGCATCACCCGGAGCCTTGACACCGCAGGGTTATACTTCTGGTATGAAGACGGCAGTGTCGGTGCCCGACGACGTGTTTGAAGGCGCAGAACGACTGGCTCGTCGAGAGAATCGTTCGCGCAGCGATGTCTACAGTGCCGCTCTGCGCGAATACGTCGCCCGTTACTCCCCTGACGATGTTGCAGAAGCGCTCGACCGTGTCGTCACCGAAGTCGGCGAGGGGATCGACCCGTTCGTGACCGCCGCCGGCCGGCAGATACTCGAGTCGACGGATTGGTAATCTCGCAGGGCGACGTGTGGTGGGCCGACCTCGGCGAACCGATCGCCTCCGACCCTGGCTTTCGTCGTCCCGTCATCGTCGTGCAGGGCGACAGCTTCAACCGCAGCGCGCTGCGGACGGTGGTCGCAGTTCCACTCACAAGCAACCTCCGCTGGGCGGCGGCGCCGGGGAATGTCCAGCTGAGCGCGCGGGCCACTGGCTTGCCGCGCGACTCGGTCGCCAACGTCTCGCAGCTCGTGGCCCTGGACCGGTCGATCCTCATCGAGCGGGTTGGCCGACTGTCGTCTTCGAAGCTCGAATTGGTGCTCGCCGGGATCGACACGGTCCTCGGCCGGTGATCGGCTAGCGTGACGACCCAGCCGAGCCTGACGCCCGCGGCGTTCGCGGCGAAGTGGCGCGGGGTCACGACCACCGAGAAGGCCTCCGCCCAGGAGCACTTCATCGACCTGTGCCGGATGCTCGGCGAGCCGACCCCGCACGAGGCGGACCCGGTCGGCGCCCAGTTCGCGTTCGAGAAGCGGGTGAGCAAGGCGGCCGGCGGTGACGGCTTCGCCGACGTCTGGAAGCGCGACTTCTTCGCCTGGGAGTACAAGGGCAGGAACAAGGACCTGCGGGCGGCCTACGTCCAGCTGATGGGCTACAAGGACGACCTGGGCAACCCGCCGCTCCTGGTGGTCAGCGACCTCGACCGCATCGAGATCCACACCAACTTCACCGGCCTGAGCCCGATCGTCCGGCTGCTCACGCTCGATGACCTGGCGGCCGACGACCCCTCCGACGCCCTCCAGCTCCTGCGGGACGTCTTCACCGCACCCGAGGAGCTCCGTCCGCGGATCGCGCCGGCCCAGATCACCGAGCTGGCGGCGCGCCACGTCGCGGAGATCGCCCAGAGCCTCCGCTCGCGCGGTCACGATCCACAGCGGGTGGCCCACTTCCTGGACCGGATCCTGTTCTGCCTGTTCGCGGAGGACGCGGGTCTGCTGCCGAAGGGCATCTTCTCGCGGCTGTCGGCGGCCTCGCGCGGTCGCTCGGACGTGTTCACGACCGCCCTCGCGGACCTGTTCGCGAAGATGAGCAAGGACGGCGGGCTGTTCGGCACGGAGGAGATCGACTGGTTCAACGGCGGCCTGTTCGAGTCGGGCGACGTCCTGCCGCTGATCGGCTCGGAGATCGCGACGCTCCTGGAGGTGAGCACGCTCAACTGGGCGCTCATCGAGCCCGCGATCTTCGGCACCCTGTTCGAGCGTGGCCT
>CAZKXK010000405.1:0-1667 GCA_964556585.1 uncultured Anaerolineaceae bacterium | reverse complement strand
GCGCTCACCACCGCTGCGCCGACGCGGGTTGCCAGCCACCGCCACCCCAGAACCGAATCTGCCCGCAACGTGCATATCGGGATCGGCCGTCCTCCAGGCCGTATGCGGCTTCGAGCGCTCCCCGGAATATCGACCGGTGGAACGCCCTACGGGTGTCTCCATGCTGTGCTTGCACGATTGATGAGTAATCATGTAATCTCACTCAGAGTCCGGCTGGGCTTTCCCTCACCCCCAGGAGCGTCCCCATGTCACACACCACCGCCACCAGCGACGAGATCACCGGCTGGTTCGCCGGCCGCCTGACGGACGGCTGGTTCACTGCGGCGCCCGAGATCACCATCGACCGCGAGGAGATCCTCGTGGTCGGCCCGCTCGCCGACGTGGATCTGCCCGCCGATGCCAGCGACGCGGCCCGGGCGGCAGCACGCACGTCCAGGATCGAGCGGTTCCGCGAGGAGACCCGCGCAACCCGCATGACGATCGCGGAGGATGCCCAGCATCGCTTCCGCAAGATCGTCTCCTGGGGCGTCCGGCTCGGCGACGAGCGCACGCTGTTCACGACGGCCGGGATTCCGGCGATGACCCGGCTTCGGCAGCCGGAGCGGATCGTGCTCGATACGCTGGTCGAGGCCGGCGTGGCCCGCAGCCGCAGCGACGCCCTCGCCTGGTGCGTCAAGCTCGTGGGCGAGCACGAGGCCGAGTGGATCGGGCGCCTCCGCGACGCGCTCGGCGGCGTCGAGGCGGCCCGAAAGGCGGGACCGACCGGCGCCTGACATGCGATCCTCCGGGAGGCTGCGGCTGCCCCGCGGCCGCCCCCGGAGGCATCGATGGATCCAGCCCCCTCGCCGCCATTCGTCCACTTCGACCGCGAGGCCTGTCGTGACCCCACGGTGGCGCTTGGGCGCGAGTGGCTGGTCACCAACGGCCTGGGCGGCTATGCGAGCACGGCTCTCGATGGCACGCCGCTCCGAAGCTACAGCGGCTGGCTGATTGCCGCGCTGGAGCCGCCGGTCGCCCGGACGGTGCTGGTGGGCGCGATCCTGGAGCGGGCGACGGCAGGCGGCGTCGCCCGCGAGCTCGGCGCGCTCGACCGCGCCGGCGGCGACCGCGATCCCGACGGCGGACGCTTCCTGGAGCGCTTCGAGCTGGACGGGATGCGGCCGGTCTGGCGGTACTCGGTCGGCGAAGCGCTCCTCGAGAAGTCGGCCTGGATGGCGCATGGCCGCAACACCGCGTACGTCCGTTACCGCGTGATCAGCGGGGGGCCCGTCGTACTCGAGGTGACGCCGCTCGTCACGCACCGCGACCACCACCAGCTGCGCCCGAGGGACCGGCGCCCGATCACGACGACGCGGCTGCCGGACGGCCTCGAGATCGGGTGGCCCGACACCGCCACGCGCCTGCAGCTGCGCGGCGCGGGAGCCCGGGCGACGGCCCGGGTGACCGCCCGCGTGACGGCCCGGGTGACGGGCGGGGCCAGCGGCGCGGGACTCGCCGCGGGGACCGGCTGGGTGCGCGGGATTCGCCATCGCCTGGAGACCGAGCGGGGGCTGGACGACCTGTCCGATCTCGCCGCGCCGGGAACGTTCGTCGTCGAGCTTCCACAGGGCGGGTCGTGGACGCTCGTGATGAGCACCGAGGCACCGGTCGACATCGACCTGGGCCGC
>CAZKXK010000404.1:0-1672 GCA_964556585.1 uncultured Anaerolineaceae bacterium | reverse complement strand
CAGCGCGCGACCTGCTGGCCGGCCCCCCTGCCGACCGGCAGGGGGGGCACCTGCCGGTCGGTCCTTCGAACGGGCCATCGGCACCTTATGCGCAGATGCGCATGGTTGGATGATCCGGGCATGGATGCGATCTGGAGCCTCCAGTCGGAGGTCATGAAGATCCTCGCGAGCCCGAGGCGGCTGGAGATCCTTCACCTGCTCGCCGACGAGCCGAAGGAAGTGGGCCGCCTGGCGGACGAGATGGGGATCAGCCAGCCGAACGTCTCTCAGCACCTTGCGGTGATGCGCGCCGCCGGGATCGTGGAGGCGGAGCGTGACGGGCGCGAGGTCCGCTATCGGCTGACCGACCCGGACGTGATCGCGGCCTGCAGCCTCATGCGGGGCGTCCTCATGCGCCGGCTGGCTCGCCTGGGCGAGCTGTCCGAGGTCTCCCAGCCAGCGGATGGGCGTGCGCTCGCCGCTGTCTCGCGGGCCGGCTGAGGTGAGCGCGATGGACGAACCGATCAACCTCGTGCTCTTCTCCGGCACCGACGACAAGCTCCAGGCCGCGGCGGTGATGACGGCAGGGGCTGCCGCCCTCGGCCGGCGGGTCAACATCTTCCTCCAGTACTGGGCGCTCGACGCGTTCCGGAAGGACCGGATCGGGGCCGGACGCGGGCTCAGCGCAGAAGCCGGCGAGTCCGGCGCCGCGCTGGTCGCGGCCGCCGCGCAGGCCGGCCAGGCGCCCTGGCACGAGACGCTCCGCCAGGCGAAGGATCTCGGCGACGTCGACATCCAGGCGTGCTCGCTCTCCATGGACGTCCTCAAGATCGAAGAGGGCGACCTCGACCCGCTGGTCGACGGGGTCGAGGGCGTGACGGCCTTCTACCTCAACGCGGGAGACGGCCACATCGTCTTCATCTAGGCGGAACACCGGCGCGGCCGCGTCGCGGCCAGGTCGCCACGGAGCAGGAAGGGTTCGGGAATGCCACTCGAGATCGCACAGCGGGTCGATGCAAAGGGCCTCGCGTGCCCGATGCCGATCGTCAAGACGGCCCAGGCCGTCAAATCCATGACCAGCGGCCAGCTCCTGGAGGTGCTCGCCACCGACGCGGGTTCCACCAAGGACTTCGCCGCCTGGTGCAAGACGACCGGCAACGAGCTCGTCGAAAGCAGCGTCGAGGGCGGCGTCTATCGCTTCGTCCTTCGGCGGAAGTGAGGGACGTTCGGATGACTGCAATCGCAGAGCCGCCCATGCTCGTGACCGACCAGCCGACCACGGCTCCTGAGCCGGCCCCGGCCGACGACGGCGCGGAGAAGGCCAAGGACGTCCTCATCATCTGCTACAGCGGCGAGCTCGAGAAGACCTGGGCGACGATGATCCTCGCCTCGACGAGTGCCGCGATGGGCGTGAAGACGCGCGTCTTCGTGACGTTCTGGGGCCTCCAGACGTTCATCAAGGACTCCCGGCGGATCACCGGCCAGAACTGGATGCAGAAGATGCTGTCCTTCATGCAGCGGCCGGGCGTGAGCCACCGGAAGCTCTCGAAGATGAACTTCATGGGCATGGGGCCCTGGATGATGGGCACGCTCGCCAAGCAGTACAAGGTCGCCAGCCCGAAGGAGCTCCTCGAGGTTGCCCAGGCCCTGGGCGTCGAGTTCATCCCGTGCCAGATGACGATGGACATGTTCG
>CAZKXK010000403.1:0-1678 GCA_964556585.1 uncultured Anaerolineaceae bacterium | reverse complement strand
GTCGCACCATCCACCTCCCGGAGCGGCGACGGACGCCGATGTCCGTCCATCGATGACAGTACTCCGGATGGTCCTCGGCCCGGTCGGGCAGGTGCCGGCCGCTCTGGACGTACCCGAGCGGGGCGCGCCGGGCATCCGGGGGGCGGTCGGGCGCAAATCTGTGTCCCGGATGAGCGCGGTCTACCATGGCTCGAGTCGCACCCATGAACCGTGCAGGGAGGCCACCGTGCCTGAGTCACAGCCAATCTCGTGGCGCTCCATCGTCTACGGCACGCCCGTGACCGCAGCCGACGGCATTCGTATCGGGTCGGTCCGCGAGGTGCTCGGTTCCGACGCCGAGGACATCTTCCACGGCCTGCGGGTCGCCCTCACCGGCCAGCGCCAGGACGTGATGGTCTCAGCCGACGACATCGCGAGCATGTCGCTCGCCGAGGTGCGCACGGTCCTGACGCGGTCGCAGATCGACCGGCTCCCCGCCTACGACGAGACCGCGACGTACCACCTCGCCTCGGTCGGCTGGCTGCGCAAGCACCTCGGCTGGCGCAAGGACGCGAAGAGCGACGAAGAGCCCGGCTGACCGGACACTCGCGAGGATGTGGGCGCGGCGCCGCAGGTCGAGATGATCAACCCGGTCCGGCGCGGCAGGTTCCCGCGATCGTCAGTCCAAGGTTGAGGGTCCAACCGCCCGGGACGAACGATACTGGCGAATCTGCGCGAACGGGCAGCGTCATCGGCTTGAACCAGCGGTGCCGGCCTTCCTATGATCTGTCTCATGCGTGCGCATATGCAGACGCCCCGGCAGGCAGACCGCGGGACGACCCGTCCCCGCGTGCAGCGTTCCGCGGACGAGCCCCAGGATGACCTCCTCGACCTCCAGCGCCGGTTCGGGAACACGGCCGTCACGGAGCTGGTGCAGCGGGCGCCGCGAGACCACCCCGCCTCCACCGACGTCGCGGACGTTGCCGGAGGTGCGAAGCATCGTGGCCACCCCGCCGAGCCCCCCGCCAAGCAGCCGACCGCCGACATTCACGCCCGGGTCATCAAGATCGACATCGACGAGGGCGGGACGCGGATCACGATCGCCAGCGGGCCGGACCAGGGCGTCCAGGTGGGCATGAGCGGGTCCCTGGTGACCTCGAAGGGCAGAGAGGTCGCGGACTTCGTGGTCGAGAGCGCGGAGGGCCGCGTCTCGATCGCGCACGTGCAGGCGACCTTCGACCAGGTGCGCGCAGACCCGCAGGTGGTCATCAAGGCGTCGAGCTTCGCGGGCGAGAGCCAGGCGGGCAAGGAGTTCTAGCCGGCGCCGCGACCGCCACCGCGGCGCGACCCAGCCGCGACCGCGACCGTGCGTCACAGGGGCCAAAGCGCGCGCTGTCGCCGCGCTACGCTGGCGCCATGCCGACCATCGACCTCGACCCCGGTCGTCCGGGCCGCCGCGACGACGCGCGTCGACACAAAGGCGCGGTTGCTTCCGCCGTCGCCAGGGTCCTGCGAGCCGAGGGCATCGTGGTGAAGAGCCCGCATCGGCCGGAAGCAGGTCAGGCCCGCGACGCTGACTGGGTGATGACACTCGACGGGCAGCCGACGGCGCTGGAGGTTACCCGGCTCCTTCCGCCTGCCCAGGTCCGCAAGGCCGAGATCATCGTCACGCACCTCGAGGCCGGGATGCGGGGATTCC
>CAZKXK010000402.1:0-1681 GCA_964556585.1 uncultured Anaerolineaceae bacterium | reverse complement strand
CAGACCGTCAAGAACCACATGAGCTCGATCCTGCGGAAGCTGTCCGTCAACGACCGGACCCAGGCAGTGGTCTACGCCATGCGCCAGGGCTGGATCCGGATGCCGGAGGACTGACTCGATCGGGATGACCGAGCCCGTCCGCTCCGGGGCCGACCTCGCGGCGGCGCTCGACCGGGAGGTCGAGGGCCTGGAGCGCGAGCTCTCGGAGATCGATCTCCTTGCCACGCAGGCGCGGAGCGAGTCCGGACGTCACGAGCAGAAGCGGGCCCACCTCGCGGAGAAGCTCGCGGGGCTCAGCGTGGCGCCGACGCCCGAGATCGCGGACCAGAACGCCCAGCTCATCACGCTCACGAAACGCGCCGCCATGATGGACGCCCAGATCGATGTCCTGCAGGGAAAGCAGAAGGTCCTGACGCGCTATCGCGATGCCCTGGTGAACCTGCGTGGCGAGGTCGCGACGCTCACCGGAACCGAGGCGCCGCGCTCGGCGCCCGGGGGAACCTCGTTGGGAGCGCCCGACGGCGCGACCTCGGCCGCGATGCACCGCCTCCTGCAGTCCGCCCAGGAGGACCTGCGCCGCGACATCGCGAGGGCCATGCACGACGGCCCCGCGCAGAGCCTGACGAACATCGTGCTGCAGACGCAGATCGTGGAGCGCCTGATCGACCGCGACCCCGCGGCCGCTCGCGCGGAGGTGCGCGATCTGGTTGGCATGGTCCAGCGGACCCTGGAAGCCACCAAGACATTCATCTTCGACGTCCGGCCGATGGTGCTCGACGACCTGGGCCTCGTGCCGACGCTTCGCCGCGTGGCCCGTGATCGCAGCCGGCGCGCGCAGGTCCCGGTGGAGTTCGACTCGCTGGGCACGGATCGCCGTCTGCCGGTCGAGCTGGAGAGTGCCGTCTTCCGCATCGTGGACGAGTCGGTTTCGGCCCTGACGCTGACGCGGCCAGAACGAGTGACGGTGACGCTGGAGTGGGCCGCGACGGAGCTTACGACGGCGGTCCGTGCGCACCGCGCCGCGCGCGACGAGGAGCCCGACCCGCCCCCGATCGCCGCTGACGTGCCGGCCGCCCTCGTGACCATGATCGAGTCGCGCCGCGCCGACCGCGCGGCGGAATTCGCAGCCGGCGGGGTGCCTGCCGACGTGCGGCGAGAGATTTCAGACCGTGCGGCCGCGGTGGGGGGTCGCGTCGACGTGGCTGCCGACGGGAGGACGATCGAGGTCGTGATCCCGACTCCCCCGCCGCGCGACGAGGCGCCCACCGCCGACCCGGAATGAGGTTTCGGCCGGGTGGCGCGGTTGGCGAGGGACTCGGTACCGCCGGCCAGGGGTTGGTGGAGTACGCCCTGATCCTGGTCCTCGTGGTCATCATCGCGACCGTCGCGCTCGTCTTCTTCGGGCCCCAGCTCGCCTGGGCGCTCAGCCTGATCGGAACCCAGGTGGACAAGGCCGGGTGACGGCGGGCCTAGCTGCTGCGCTCGAACCCGAAAGTACCATCGACCTATTGCCTACCAGGGATCCGAATCGTAGGCTGCCTGATGTCCTCGACTATCTGGGGGCGCATTTATCCGCCGTGGCCCAACGGAGTCCAGCCCATGAAGCTCATCAGCTTGGCATATGCGTGGCTACATCCCGACGAAGATGGTCAGGGCCTCGCCGAGTACGCCCTGATTCTTG
>CAZKXK010000401.1:0-1684 GCA_964556585.1 uncultured Anaerolineaceae bacterium | reverse complement strand
GTCCCGGCATCGGCGTCCGACCGGGTCGCAGCCTCGTCGTGAAACGCGTCGACGATGGCGCGTCGCTTCTGGCGAGGAGCGGGAGCGACTCTGGGCGAAGTTACAGGGACGCCTCGATCGCCGCGGCGATCTCGACGAATTCCCTGGCATCGACCTCGGCGCCCATGCCCATCGACGTCATGCGCGGCAAGGTGTTGATCACGAGGAGCGACCCGCCATCGTGCGGCGCGATCGTGAAGATCCGGGGGGCCCTGACCTTGATCGATCCCATCTCGGCCTCGGTGCGCGCGAACTTGTCGACGCGCTTGGCGAGGTCCTTGGCGCCGTTGAGCTTGGCCGCCGCTGTCGCATCGCCCAGGAACTTCGGTGTCCCGAAGCTCTTGTGCCCCTCGATCGATACCTCGCTGGCCACGGGCTTGCTGAGAGTCGTGCTGTACAGGAGCGAGCCGACGTAGGCGCCGACACCCTGGCGTTCGACCCGGGCACGCAACGTCGCCTCCCGCGCGCCAGGGAGCGGCAGGACAAGGGTGAACAGCAGGCTCGTCCTGCCCCCGCCCAAGACGTTGCCGATATCGGCGAGCACGGTGCCGAGGTTGGTGGCGCCAAGCCCGGCGTCCTCCACGCGGTAGTCGATCGGGACCGTTGCTCCGAGGTCCTTGCGGAGCTTCTCCTCCACCGCCGGGCCGATCTTGCCGGGGTCCTGGTTTCCGTAGATGAGGTTGTTCACGGATCTCCCCCCCTCACGTCGTCCACGGGCGTGCGCAACGGATGGGCGGTGCGGGTTCGCTCGTGTTGGGTGCCAAGCATAGGAGAGCGACGCTGTCGACCGATGTCGGCGGCAAACCCGCCGGCCTGACGAGCCGGCCTGACGAGCCGGCCTGACGAGCCGGATGCCTCCTGCTTCGTCGATGCAGGAGCGGATTCGCCAGAGGGACTAGAGTCTTCCCGCGCGGGCCCGGAACGTGGAACGCCCACCAGATGGAACGCCGGAGGAGCCGAGTCGCGCGGGGGGGAAGCGAGATGGCCGAGAACGGGACACTGGCCGGGACATTCGTCGAGCCGCGAGGAACCATCCTTTCGGTGATCGCCCGAGGCACGGGACAGGTGTTCGGGGCGGCAAGCCGGGCGGTCGGCGCCGCGATGAGCGACCACGCCGAGCGCGAGCGGGCCGGTTCGTCGCCCCTGGCGAAGGGCGACATCGCCTACCTCGGGGTCACCGCGGACGCCGTGATCCTCTTCCGGGCGAAGCGCGGCCTCCTCAAGCCGAAGGCGACCGACGTGGTGATCGCGACCGCGCCCCGCGCCGAGACCGCGAGCGCGCGGGTCGAGGAGAGTCGGCTGAGCTCGGTGCTGGCGATCGGCTTCACTGATGCGACGACGTGGACGTTCGACATCCCGAAGATCCACCTGAAGGGCGCCCGAGAGATCTGCACCGCGCTGGCACCGGCTCGACCCTGACGGCAGCGAAGCTGGCCCGGCGTGGCGCACGCCGATTGAGCGTCGCGGGATGAGGCGTCTGCTCGGCGCGTTCGGCGTGGCGACCATCGCGGCCGGGCTCGTGGCACCACCCGCCGAGGCGGTCTTCATCTCCGTGCCGTTCCCGGAGTGCGACACATGGCCGCTTTGGCTCCAGGTCCTCCTGCCCCTCGTGGGTGCCGCGCTCGGCCTCGCGGTGCTGTATCTC
>CAZKXK010000400.1:0-1695 GCA_964556585.1 uncultured Anaerolineaceae bacterium | reverse complement strand
TGCGGCGGCGGGTGCCCGAGCGTATCACCGGGGAGCGACCGGGACGTCCGCGGCGGGCAGGCCGTCCCCGGGCCGACCGAGCCGCGCGGCGAGCCGGCGCCGTCGCTGGGCGAGGGCGTCCCGGAGGGACGGGTCGGACAGTCCCAGGAGCCGCGAGCGTTCCGCGGCGACCTCTGCCGCCGCGGTTGCGGCGAGCGCCCCGTCGTCATCGTCGAGCCCGTGCTCGCGCACCTTCGCAACCTCGACCCAGGCCTGGGCGGAGCCTGGCCCGCCGGCGACGGCGATCGCCTGCCAGGCGGCGGCAGCATCTCCGGGGCGGTCGAGGCGTCGGAGGGTGCGGGCCCGCTCGGCCCGGATCCGCTCGCGGGGTATCGGTGCGCCGGCGGCGGCGATGCCCGGCGACCAGGCGCCGGGACGCGTTGCCGGCGCGTGCCAGCCCGCATCGGCTTCCTCCAGGCAGGCCAGCGCGGCGGCGTGGCGCCGCTCCCGCGTGTAACCGCGGGCCAGGGCCACGAGGTCGCCGGCGGGCGCCAGCCGGCGCCGGGCCGGATCGGCGTACTCGCGGTCGAGGTGGACGAGCAGCCGGCCCAGCGACCGCACGTCCTCGGCGTTGTGTGCGACGACCGGCGCGAGAGGTGCCGCGCTCCCACCACGAATGAAAGCGAGATACCGTTCCGGGATCTCGGCGCCACCGACGTCGCCGTCGCGCCGGACGCCCAGCAGATGCCGCTCGACCGTGGCGAGCCGCGCATCCCCCAGGCGGTGCCGGAACAAGCGGCGGACATGAGGGAGCAGGTCCAGCATTCCGGCGTGGGCGGGGGCCGCGCGGCGCAGCATCCGGTAGCGGGTGACCAGGAGCGGCCAGTCGAAGGCCCGGCCGTTGTACGTCACGAGCCATGCGTCGGGCGGGATCGCCGCCTCGACCGCCGCGAGGAGGGCCGCCTCATCCGCGTGGTCCGGGCAGAGCAGCTGAAGCTGCCGGAACCGGTCGCCTTCCCACCAGCCGAGGCCCACGAGGAACGCGAGCGTCCCCGCGGCCGTGCCGAGTCCGGTGGTCTCCGTGTCGAGGCAGACGAGGCGCGCCAGGGCCGGCGGCTGGCCGGGCAGCGAGGCGAGCCGGGCGCGCAGGAGGGGGAGCGGGATGGCCGCCGGCTCCACGCGGACGACGTGCCCGCCCGGCCCGCTCAGCCATTCGCCGCCCACGGCCGCGGCCAGCCGTTCCGCGCGTGCCGCGCCCGCCTCGCGACCCGCCAGCGAAGCGCCCGCGGCCCTGGGCGCGACGACCGGGACCCGGGCAGCCCGGATCGCCGCCAGGCGACGCTCCAGGAGCGCCGCCTGGCTCATCGGGTTACTGCGAGCCCGGTGGGCGTCGCACCCCCGGCAGGCGCGGGCCCGCCCCCGGGCGCGGCTCGGCCCGGCTCGGCCTCGACCCGCGCATCCGGGCGGGCAGCCTGGCCGAGCGCGGTGAGCAGCCGGAGGACCAGCGCCTTCGCGTCCAGCCCGCCATCGCCGGACGGCGGGCGCGGGCCCGTGCAGGATGGGCAGCCGCCCTGGCAGCCGCAGGCGGCAACGAGGTCCATGGCGCCTGCCACGAGCTCCGCGTGCCGTTCCCATAGGCGCTCCGCGAGTCCGACGCCGCCGGGCACCGCCTCGTAGAGGTAGATGGTCGGCGCCTCCGCATGCGGCGAGCGAACC
>CAZKXK010000399.1:0-1710 GCA_964556585.1 uncultured Anaerolineaceae bacterium | reverse complement strand
GCGCGAAGCGGCATGGAAGGCGAAGGGCCTGCTGGCGTTCGTCGGCATGGGCGTCGAGCCTGGCATGGCCGACGTCTTCGCGCGCTACGCGGAGAAGCACCTCTTCGACCGGATCGACGAGATCGGCGTCCGCGACGGCGCGAACCTCGAGGTCCGGGGCTACGAGTTCGCGCCGAACTTCTCGATCTGGACGACGATCGAGGAGTGCCTTAACGCGCCCGTGATCTGGGAAAAGGACCGCGGCTGGTTCACCACGGCGCCATTCTCCGAGCCCGAGGTGTTCGACTTCCCGGAGGGGATCGGGCCACAGGAGTGCGTCAACGTCGAGCACGAGGAGGTCCTGCTCGTCCCACGCTGGGTGAAGTGCGGGCGCGTCACGTTCAAGTACGGGCTGGGCGAGGATTTCATCCGGGTGCTCAAGACGATCAAGATGCTCGGCCTCGACAACAAGAACAAGATCCGGGTCGGACGGGTGGAGGTCGCCCCGCGCGACGTCGTGGCGGCCTGCCTGCCCGATCCAGCCCACCTCGGCGACCGGATGTTCGGCAAGACCTGCGCCGGCACCTGGGTCAAGGGCGTGAAGGACGGGCAACCGCGCGAGGTCTACCTCTACCAGGTCGCCGACAACGAGACGTGCATGGCGAAGTACGGGGTGCAGGCGGTCGTGTGGCAGACCGCTGTCGGCCCGGTCATCGCGATGGAGCTGCTCGCCGCGGGCACCTGGAAGGGCGCCGGCGTCCTGGGGCCCGAGGCCTTCGACCCGGATCCGTTCATGGAGCTGATGCCCGCCTACGACTTCCCGTATGGGATCCGGGAGATGTCACCCTCGGCGCCGTCTGGGAGCTGACCCGCAAGGAACCCAACGCGTTCGCCGCGGTGTCGCGCACCATGTGACGGGCCGCGCACCATGTGACGGGCCGCGCACGGTGCGCGACACTAGCCGCCTGCGGTGACACCCATCGAGCAGGGAGGTTTTGCGTGTTCGTGCCGCTCTCGGTCCTCGAGTTCCGCGACAGGGCCGCGACCTACTTCGGCGACAAGATCGGCGTGATCGACGGCGAGCAGCAGTTCACGTACCGCGCCTACGCCGAGCGCACGCATCGCCTGGCGAATGCCCTGGCCGGTCTCGGCATCGGGGCCGGCGACCGGGTCTCGTTCATCACGTACAACACCCACCACCTGCTCGAGGCGTACTACGGCGTGCTCGAGGCCGGCGCGGTGCTGAACCCGATCAACATCCGGCTCGCGCCGCACGAGATCGCCTACATCCTGGATCACGCCGCTTCCAAGGTGGTCTTCTTCCACCACGATTTCGCGCCGCTGGTGGAGGAGATCGGCCCGAGGCTGGCGAACCGGCCAACGTTCGTCGTGCTCGAAGGCGAGACCACCGGGATTGCGGACCACGAATACGAGGCGCTCCTCGCCTGGGGATCGGTGGACCCGCTCCATCCGGAGATCGACGAGAACGCCATGGCGGAGCTCTTCTACACCAGCGGCACGACCGGCCTGCCCAAGGGCGTGGCCATGACCCATCGCGAGCTGTACCTGCATGCGCTCGGCGCCCAGATCGGCCTGGCGTTCACGGAAGACGACGTGGTGCTGCACGTGGTCCCGCTGTTCCACGTCAACGGCTGGGGCACGCCGCACTTCCTGACCATGATCGGCGGGCGCCATGTGATCCTCCGCCGCTTCGATCCGAGCGCGCTCATT
>CAZKXK010000398.1:0-1713 GCA_964556585.1 uncultured Anaerolineaceae bacterium | reverse complement strand
GTAGGATCGCCCGGCCTGGCCGGCGACCCGGATGGCTCAGACGCGGCCCCGCGGGACCGTGTGCCAGTAGGTCTTGTTGAAGACCATCTTGCCCAGGTGCCAGAGCTGGTTCGGCTTGGGCGGCCGGGGTGGGTGCTCGTAGTCGAACTGCAGGAGCGTGCCCTTGCCGTCGCCGACCTCGAAGAAGCACATCACCTTGCCGGTGTAGCGCGCGTTCTTCCCCTCCGGCTCGCGTCCCATGACCAGGGAGCTCACGCGCTCCGCGATGATCGGCGCCTCGAAGTGGGCGGTGGAGCCGGCCTTCGAAAGCGGCAGGTCGGTCGCGTCGCCGAGGGCGTGGATGTTCGGGTAGCGCGGGACGTCCGCGTCGGGCGTGTTCGCGGGCGTGAGGTGCTTGACCTGGAGGGTGTGGCGGTCGGTCGGGAGCCAGCCCGACTTCGGCGCGAGGCCCGAGTCGATGACGGCCTGGACGCCCCTGTGCGGCGGGACGCAGATCAGGAGGTCGTAGGGATACTCCTCCATCGCGTCGGTGATCACGACCTTGCGCTCCGCGTCGATCGAATCGACGCCGGCGAGGAGCTGGAGGTCGATCCCCTTGTCGGCGAAGATCGGCGTCACCATCTCGCTCACGCTCTCGATGGTGAAGGCGCGGTTGATCGGCGAGAGGAAGGTGAGCTGGGTCCGGTCGCGGAGACCGCGAGCGCGGAGCTCCGCCTCGACGAGGAAGGCGACCTCGAGCGGCGCAGGCGGGCACTTGTAGGGGATCCCGGCGATGCCGATCACGATCTTCCCGCCCGTGAAGGCATCCAACGCCGTGCGCAGGCGGGCGGATGCCCCGGCCGTGTAGAAATGATGGGCCTCGGTCTCGAACGCGTCGATCTCGCCGGGCAGGATCCGGCAGCCGGTCGCGACGACGAGCTGGTCGAAGTGGACCTTCGCTCCCGATGCCATCGTCACGAGCGAGGTCAGCGGGTCGATCCGCTCGATCGTCTCCACGAGCAGCTCGACGTTCCCGTCGAGAAGCGACCGCTCCGGCCGGTGCAGCCGTTCCGGGCGCTCGTTGCCCATCGCGATGTACATGTAGCCGGGCTGGTAGGCGTGCTCTCCGGTCCCGTCGACGACCGTGACCTTCGCCTCACCCCGCGCGATGGCGCGCTTGAGCTTGCGGGCGATCAGGTTGGCGGCGAGGGTCCCTCCGACCCCGCCGCCCAGGACGACGACGTGCTTCACGAACGCTACCGGGCCTTGGTGACGATGATCTCGTCGTAGCCGTCCTTCGACTCGACGCCCACCAGCGTGTGGCCGGCCTTCTCGATCCACTTCGGGATGTCGACCTTGCTGCCCTTGTCGGCCGACCAGACGGCGATCGTGTCGCCCACGTCGGACTCCTTGATCGCGCGGATGAGCTCCATCAGCGGACCCGGGCAGAAGCTGCCGCGGGCGTCGACGGTTCGGGTGATGGTCACAGCCATGCCGGGTTCGTTCCTCCCGATGCGAGGATGCGGGCGCGCAAGCCGGCTGGCGATGAGCCTCGGTCGGGACTTGCGCGCCGGCAGGTCAGATGAAGAGCGGCGAGCTACCCTCGGTCATGAGGCCGATCACCGTGGCCGCGCCGACCGGTTCGCCCATGCCCTCGATCAGGTCCTCGCGCTTCAGGCCGAACATGTCCATCGTCATCTGGCACGGGATGAACTCGACGCCCAGGGCCTGGGC
>CAZKXK010000397.1:0-1724 GCA_964556585.1 uncultured Anaerolineaceae bacterium | reverse complement strand
AGCTCAGCTGGCCTGCGCCGCCGCGGTGAGGAGCAGCACGACCGTGCCCAGGGCGGCGATCGCGGTCGCGCTCCGGGCGAGCCGGCGGACGGCGGCCGCCTGGAACGCCTCGTCGACCGGCCGCGCGATGTCCGGGACGACCAGCAGGTCGATGTACACGCCGATCCCGACGAGCACGATGACGACCGCGTGCTTGATGACGATCAGCGTCGACCAGGTGTTGACGAAGGCATGGCCAAGCCCCTGGAACTGCGCGTCAGTGGACAGCATGTACGCCCCGGTGACCACGAAGACGACGACCGCCGCAATGATCACCGGGAGCGCGCGGCGTTCGATCTCCGGGATCACCCGGCCCAGGCTGGGTGCGTCGAGGGTGCGCCGGAGGACCGGGACCACGACGAACGCGAGGAGCGCGTAGTAGCCGAGCACGAAGACCGTCGCGAGCGAATGGAGCCACGCGGCAATGGCCTGCCCGACGTCCACGGGAACCCTCCAGCGTTCCGAGCCTGCGGGCCCGGGCCGGGCGCATCGCTGAGCTCGATCCGAGGTTGGGGCTCGCGCCGCACACGCCGCAAGTGCGGAAACGCCCGAAGGCCCGGGGCCTCCGACACGGGATTCACGGAGACCTCCCGAGCAGGGCAGGCCGTCGGCGTGCATCCGGGGCACTTCCGTGTATACTGCGAAATGTCGCCGCATTGTGTGGCGACTCTCGCGTGGTCGACCGTTCCTTCTCGAACAGACCGTGCGTCTGTGTTTGGTTCGGGAAGAGGAAAGGGTCACCACGATGACCGCAGGAACTGTCAAGAAGGTCGTCTCCGACCGCGGCTTTGGCTTTATCACAGCTGAAGACGGCAAGGAGTACTTCTTCCACCGCAACGAGCTCACCCCCCCGCTCGACTTCGACCGGCTTTCCGGCGGCGAGCGCGTCGAGTTCGAGGTCCAGGCCAGCCCGAAGGGGCCGCGCGCCGCTCAGGTTCGCTCCGCCTAGGATCGCCGCGTCGTCGCACTCGCGACGGCTTCGGACGAAGGCCCCGGTTCGCCGGGGCCTTTCGATTCCCCGCCCGGTCCCGCGCGGCCCGTGCCGGCGGGACCGGGGCTGCCGGGCAGGAGTCCCGGGCCGGGCGGCGTCACCCCTCGCCGGGCAGGGCCTCCAGCTCGGCCCGCGTGGGCATCCCGCCCCGGGCGCCCGGGCGCGTGGTCGAAAGCGCCGCCGCCGCAACCGCGCGCCGCACCGCCCCGGCAAGGTCAAGCCCATCGGCCAGCCCCGCGGCAAGCGCGCCATTCAACGTGTCTCCTGCCCCGGTGGTGTCGACCACCTCCACAGCAGGGGCAGGGACGGCGACCGCCGCACCCGCCGCGCGCACGATCAAGGCCCCCGCCGCGCCCAGCGTCACGACGACGGCCCGACCATGAGCGTCGCCTTCACCCGCGTCCGTCGGCTGACCTGCCAAGACCTGACGAGCAGCCGTCTCGGGGTTCCCGCGCGCGGAGCCGAGGCCGCCGAGCAGCGCGAGCTCGGTCTCGTTCGGCGTGAGGATGTCGGCCAGCGCTAGCGTCGCGGCGTCGAGGCCATCGGCCGGCGCCGGGTTCATGATCGTGATCGAGCCGGCGTCGCGCCCGACCTCGAGGGCGGCCAGGACGCCATCGGGCGGGATCTCGCGGCAGACCAGCACCACGTCATCCGGTCCGGGGGCCAGCGCCGCGAGGGCCGTCCGCACGTGCGC
>CAZKXK010000396.1:0-1738 GCA_964556585.1 uncultured Anaerolineaceae bacterium | reverse complement strand
GTCGCCGGGTGCACGCCCGAGGTCTGGCGCCCGCCGGCCGGGTCACCCGGGGGGCGGGCCACCCGCCGGGCACAAGCAGGGCTCCGCGCCCGTCCGCCGGCCGACTCCGCCCCTGGCGCCGGCCGCCCGACTCCGCGCCCAGCGCCCGCAGGGCTCCCGGCGCCTACGCCGCGGCACGGCGTTTGACGCCCGCCGCGTCCGGTGCTACAAACGGGAGTCGCGCTTGCATCGCGACCCGTTTCGGCGCGCCCCGCGCCGCCCCGAAAGGATCCAACCCTCCGTGACGTTCCCCGAGCTCGAGCAGACGACGCAGAGTGCACCCAGCCTCTCCCGGGTCAAGCGGACCCTGACGGAGCAGGCAATCGCCGAAGCGGCCGCCGCGGAGTGGGCGGCAGCCGCCGACGTGAACCGCAAGCTTCTCGACTACGGCCCGGATGCCGAGGCCGAGAACCGCCTCGCCAAGTCGCTCTGGGAGCTGGGCGACCTCGCGGGCGCCCGCGAGCACTACCAGAAGGCGCTGGCCCTGGACCCGACCAACCGGATCGCCGAGCGCAACATCGACCGGCTCAAGATCCTCCTCGTCGAGGCCGGCGACCAGACGGCCCCTGCGCAGGTCGGCAGCAAGGCGCCCGTCTCCATCTTCGTCGAGGAGACGGGCAAGACGGGCTTCGCGCACCTCATGGAGCTGGCCCGGCCCAAGGTCCTCGCCCAGGTCAACCCGGGCGACCTCGTGGAGCTCTTCGCCGAGGGCAAGCACCTCGTCGCCATGTCGAACGGGATCCGGATCGGCGTCGTCGAGCCGCGCGTGGCGGCCCGGCTCCTCAAGCTCATCACCAACGGCAACAAGTACGCCGCGGGCGTCACCTCGCTCGGTGCGCAGGACGTGCGGATCATCATCCGCGAGGTCTTCCAGGACCCACGCAACTACGGCAAGGTCAGCTTCCCAACCGCCGCGAAGTCCACCGACCTGCGCCCGTACACGAAGGGAACCTTGCTCCGCGAGGACGAGGATCTCGAGGACGAGCTCGAGGACGATGTCGAGGACGACGAGATCGAGGACCTCGACCGCGTGCTCCCGGCCGACGTGACGCCGGACGAGGCGTTCGAAGAGGAGCCCGACGAGCTCGACGAGCCGTAGCCGGGCGGCGCCGGCGCGGATCGTCGCCGCGCGCGAGGGGAGCGTGCGCGCGATCCGTCGACCGCCCCCGGGAGCGTCTGGCAGAATCGGCTGATGGCCGGTCGTGATCTACCCGCGCGAATGGCGGCCACGATGACCCTGCCCGCCTTCGACCGGCTCGCCCCGCCCCATGCCAACGCCGCCCTGGCCGCCGCGATCGAGTCGGGCAGCGAGCCGGACGACGTGGTGGTGGACCTTGCCGGGCGGGGTGGCTGGGTGGCCCGGACGGCCCTGGCACTGGGCCGGCGCGGGCTCTCGATCGAGACCTCGCCGCTCACGCGGCTCCTTGCCGACGTGGTGGTGCGGCCGCCCGACCTGCGGCACCTGGACGCCGCTTTCCAGGCCGTCGGCTCCTCGCCGCTCGGCACGTCCAGCCTGCGCGCCTGGATCACCGAGCGGTTCGCGACACGTTGCCCGACCTGCGGCCGGACGCTCGCCGCCGAGGAGCTGGTCTGGGAACGGCCCCCCGCGGGCGGCGACGTGGTGCCCACGCGGCGTGCCTTTCGGTGTGCCGCCTGCCTCGATCGCCGCGGGCGGGGCAACGAGCTGCACCAGGCGCCC
>CAZKXK010000395.1:0-1748 GCA_964556585.1 uncultured Anaerolineaceae bacterium | reverse complement strand
GCGCTGTAACGGCATCGCGCTGTAACGGGAGCAGCACGCCCGTGGTGACCGCGCGCCGACCGACTCAGGCGCGGAGCGTTCCCGCCAGGCGCGTGACGGCGCGGCCGGCCACACCGACCCGATCGCCGCGAAGCGTGACATCGAGAACGCCGCCGCGCTCGGACACCTGGAGCGCCCGGAAGGCCGCTCCCAGGCGGGGCGCCCAGTACGGGGCAAGCGCGCAGTGGGCGGAGCCGGTGACCGGGTCCTCCGCGATCCCGGCCGCGGGGCAGAAGTACCGGGAGACGATCGCGGCGCCCGGCACGTCGGCACGGGCAGTCGCGATCAGGCCGTCGGGAAGGTTCGCCGCCAGCCAGGCCAGGTCAGGCGCCAGCTGCCGCACCTCGGCCGCCGACGCGAGCTCAACGAGCAGGTTGCCTGCACCGCTGCCCACGAACGCGGGCGCGCAGCCGAGAGCCGCCTCGAGCCCGGCGGGCCGTTCGACGGGTCGGACCGGATCGGCGGGCAGGTCCAGCTCGATCCGCCCGTCCGGCAGCAGCACCGCCGAGACCTCGCCGCTCCGGGTCGCGAAGCGCGCCGCCAGGCCGGGCTGGAGCCGCCCCGCCTCCCAGAGGACGTGCGCGCTGGCGAGCGTGGCGTGCCCGCACAGATCGACCTCCGTGGTGGGGGTGAACCAGCGGAGATTCCACGCCGCCGGGCCGGCAGGCTCCAGGAATGCCGTCTCCGAGTGGCGCAGCTCGGCCGCCACCTCCTGGCGCCAGCGATCGTCACGCGGCGCATCGAGGAAGACGACGCCGGCGGGATTGCCCGCGTACGGCTGCTCCGCGAACGCGTCGACGATGAAGACAGGAAATCCTGCGGGGAGTGTCACTCCCCGCAGGATACCGAGATGCCGAGCGCTCAGGGCACCAGGTTCAGGGGATCAGGTAGACCACGCTCACCGAGACGTCGACCTCGTTGGTGCCGGCCTGGACGGGGGTGGAAGCGGCCTTGTCGGCCGCCCCGGCCGTGGCGAACACCGGCACCGGGACCGGGACGTTCTCGGACTGCTCCGTGATCGACGCCACGCCGGTGATCGTGACGCCGGCGACCTTCGCCAGCGCGTCGGCCTTCGAGCGAGCGTCCTGCATCGCTGCGACACGTGCCTGCGCCTCCGCGGCGCTCGGGTCGTCGACGCGGAAGGTGATCCCGTTGAGCGTCGTGGCGCCGGCGGCGAGCGCACCGTCGATGACGTCCGAGATCGTCGCGAGATCACGCACGGTGGCCTGGACCGTGTTCGCGATCTGGTAGCCGGTCAGCCTGGGCGCGTTGCCGTTCGCGGAGTAGTCGTACACGGGCTGAAGGGACAGCGACGTGGTCTGGATGTCCTTGTCCGCGACCCCGGCCTTGTGGAGCGCGGCGATCACGGCCGTCATGGCGGTCGCGGCCGCGGCCTGGGCGTCCCGCACGGTGGTCCGGGTGAGCGAGACGCCGACGCTCACGTCCGCGACGTCCGGCACGACGGTGACCCGTCCGAGTCCGTTCACGCTGATCGTGTGCTCCGGGGTGGTCTCCGGATCGACGGCGCGCGCGGCAGGCGGGACGAGGGCAGGGCCGAAGGCGACGGCGAGCGCCAGGCCGGCGAACGCGCCGGCGGCGAGCCAACCGAGACGCGGTCGGGACAGGGATCCGGGGCTCGAGGTCATGGAGTGCTCCTTCGTACGGCTGCCGCGCGGAAGGCGTACGAAGGAGCACTCCATGACCTCGAG
>CAZKXK010000394.1:0-1789 GCA_964556585.1 uncultured Anaerolineaceae bacterium | reverse complement strand
GCTCCTCCACCTCGCGCTCGACCGCGGGCGGCAGGCGAAGCCCGGCCAGCGCCTCCACGTCCATCCGCTGGTACGCCTTGAGCACCTTGAGCGCTTCCGTCGAGAGCCCCGCGGCGACTGCCGACGGGCCCGGGTGGTCGGCACACAGGGCGCCACCCAGCGCGGGCACCCAGCGGACCGCGTCGTCGGGGCCGAGGAGTCGGTCGCACTCGACGCAGCGGTCGACCTCCGGCCGGACGCCGAGCTCCTCGCAGAGCCGCATCTCGAACCAGCGCGCGACCCGGGCCGCGGCCATGCCGGCGTCGAGCAGCTCGTACGCGTGCCGCAGGAGCAGGTAGACCGGCAGCGCCGCGTGCCGCTCCTCAAGCGAGCGCTCCGCCAGCTCCGCGCAGTACCAGGCCGTCGCGGTGACCTCCAGCCGGTCGCGGAGGCCGAGCCAGGTGTGCTGCATCGTGACCTGGGTGACCACGTCGAACGTGCGCCCCTTCGCCAGCTGGACGCGCAGCTCGGCGAGCGGCTCCAGGGCCCCGCCGATCCGGCTCGTCGGTCGGCGGATGCCCTTCGCGATCGCCTTGATCTTCCCCAGCTCCGGCGTGAGGAGCGTCAGGATTCGATCCGCCTCGCCGAAGTCGAAGCGCGAGAGGACGATCGCATCGGTGACGTAGAGGCGGCGGCCGGGCACGCTCGCACGGTACCATCCGCCCGTCCCGGCGGCACGAACAGGAGGCGAGCGGCCACCCGCGGATCTCGACGCCTCGTCGACCGCCCGGCCGGACGGTTCGAGGTTGCTATCATCCTGCCCGTGCCCACCTCCCCCGCCTCACTCGACATCCCGGCGCTCATCGGCGCGGTCGAGGACGAGATCCTCCACCTCGTCGTGGACCGCGACCCGACCACCCACGGCATGTACGAGATGGTCCGCTACCACATGGGGCTCGATGGCTCCGGGTCGTCGGGCAAGCGCCTCCGGCCGCTCCTCGGGCTGCTCGCGTTTGCCTCGATCACGGGAACGTGGGAGCGCGCGCTCCCGGGTGCCGCCGCGGTGGAGCTGGGCCACAACTTCAGCCTGATCCACGACGACATCGAGGACCGCGACCGCGAGCGCCGCCACCGGGCGACGCTCTGGACGGTGCAGGGCATCCCGCAGGCGATCAATACCGGTGACGCCGTCTTCGTCCTGTCACGGATCGCGCTGCACCGTCTCACGTCGCTCGGCTTCTCCGACTCGAAGGTGCTCCGGCTGATGCGGCTGTACGACGAGACCTGCCTCGCGCTCTGCGAAGGCCAGTACATCGACATCTGGACGAGCGAGCACGAGACGGCCATGACGGTCGACCTGTACTTCGACATGATCGGGCGCAAGACCGCGGCGCTGATCGCCGCGAGCATCGAGGCCGGCGCGCTGCTCGCCACGGACGACGAGGCGGTCATCGCCCGCTACCGGCAGTTCGGGTGGGCCCTGGGCCTCGCCTTCCAGCTCAACGATGACCTGCTGGGGATCTGGGGCCGCGAGCAGTCGACCGGCAAGGAGCCGTCCGACCTCGCCAAGCACAAGAAGACGCTCCCGGTGATCTACGCCCTCGAACACGCCAGCCCGGGCGATCGGGCCCGCCTGCTCGCGATCTACGCAGACCCCGAGCCCACCGCAGGCGATCTGACGGAGGCGATGGCGATCGTGGACCAGACCGGTGCCCAGGAATACACGCGGGGCGAGGCACGCCGCTGGCGGGACGAAGCGATCGCCGCGCTCGACTCCGCGGGCGTGATCCAGCCCAAGGCCCGCTCGAAG
>CAZKXK010000393.1:0-1792 GCA_964556585.1 uncultured Anaerolineaceae bacterium | reverse complement strand
TGCCTGACTCGTGTACGGCAGGCGCACGATCCAGCAGGCTGCGGGGCCGCGCTTCGGCCGAAGACATCGGGATCGTGCGCCCGGCGCACGATCCCGCCCGGTCCAGGGCGCGCCGAACGGCGCGCTCGACCTGCGAGTCCCTGCGAGTCCGCGCGAGTCTCGTCCGGCGCTCCCGGTCAGCCCCCGGACGGCCGGATCGTGCATCTCGCGTACGGCGCGGTCGCATCCGTGCCTCTGACGCTCAGAATCGACGGACTCCTCGCGGCGGCCGGCCCACCCAGCGGCGGAACGCCGTCGCGGCGCCCGGCCCACCCAGCGGATGCCCGCCCGCGACCGAGCGGACCGGCGCCCTGCGGCCGGGTTCAGCCGGCGGCCACGCCTGCCGTCGCCGCCTCCACCGCGCCTGCGACGCCGTCGGCGATGCGCACCAGCTCGTCGTCGGTCACGACGAAGGGCGGCCCGAGGAGGATCAGGTCGCCGTCGACGCCGTTCGCATTGCCGGTGCCCGAGTAGATCAGGATGCCGCGCTCGCGCGCGGCCGCCACGAGCGCCTCCGTCCGCCGCTCGGCGCGCGGGAACGGCGCCCGGGTCGCGCGATCCGCCACGATCTCCAGGCCCACCATCAGGCCGCGGCCCCGGACCTCGCCGACGTGGGGGTGGTCCGCCAGGCGCTCCGTCAGCAGGTCGGCCAGGAGCCGGCCCTTGGCCGCGGAGGCCGCCACCAGGTCCTCCTCGCGCAGGATTCGCAGGACTTCGCGCGCGACGGCGGCCCCCGTGATCGAGTGGCTGAACGTGAATCCGTGGACGAACCCGCCCGCGGCGATGGTCTCGTAGATCGGGCCCGCCGCCGCCACGAAGCCGAACGGCCAGTAGCCCGAGGTGGCGCCCTTCGCGGCCGCCAGGAGGTCCGGCCGGACGCCCCAGTGGTCGACGCCGAACCAGCGGCCGGTGCGACCGAAGCCGGTCATGACCTCGTCGGCGACGACGAGAACGCCGTGCCGGCGACAGACGTCCACGATCGCCGGCCAGTAGCCCTCCGGCGGCACGACCGCGCCCAGGGTGGCCCCGACGATCGGCTCGGCGACGAACGCGGCCACGGTCCCGGGGCCGGCGGAGAGGATCACCCGCTCCAGCTCGCCGGCGAGCTCCGCGACGTCTCCCAGCGCGTTGGAGCGCGGCTCCCCGCCACGGTACGGATAGGCGGCGGAGACGTGCCGGAAACGGCCCAGCCAGGCTTCATACGGGCGGCGGAGCGGCTGCCGGCCGGACAGGTCGAGCGCGCCGAGCGAGTTGCCGTGGTAGCTCCCCCAGCGGGCGATCACGATCTGCCGGTCCGTCTCGCCCCGCGCAAGGTGGTAGGCCCGGGTCATCTTGAGCGCCGTCTCGATCGCCTCGGAGCCGCCGGAGACCGGGTAGACGGCCGGCGCGTCGAGCGGCAGGATCGACCCCAGCTCCTCCGCGTACGCCTCCAGCGCCGCGCTCGTGAAGGCCGTGCCGTGGGCATAGGCGACCCGGGACGCCTGGGCCGCCATGACGTCCGCCACGCTCCGCCGCCCGTGGCCAACGTTGACGACGATCGCGCCACCGGCGGCGTCGAGGTAGCTGCGCCCGTCGGACGCGTGGAGCGTGATGCCCTCGCCGCGCTCCACGACGGGCAGCGCGCGGCCGAAGACACGCGGGAAGACGCGGCCGGCCAGGCCGTCAGGCGGAATGCGGGGTTCGCTCATGGCCGTGATTGTAGGATCGCCCGGCCTGGCCGGCGACCCGGATGGCTCAGACGCGGCCCCGCGGG
>CAZKXK010000392.1:0-1794 GCA_964556585.1 uncultured Anaerolineaceae bacterium | reverse complement strand
ACTTGAAGTGGCTGAAGGCCTTGTTGGCCTCGGCCATCTTGTGGGTGTCCTCGCGACGCTTGACGGCCGCCCCCAGCCCGTTGGACGCGTCCACGAACTCCGAGGCGAGCTTCTCGCTCATGCTCTTGCCGTTGCGCTTGCGGGCCGCCTGCACGAGCCAGCGGACTCCGAGCGAGAGGCGGCGATCGCCGCGGATCTCGACCGGGACCTGGTAGGTGGCACCGCCCACGCGCCGGGGCTTGACCTCGATGATGGGGGTCGCGTTGCGCAGCGCGGTCTCGAGGACCTCGAGGCCGGGCCGCTTCGCCTGGGCCTCGGCGCGCGCGAGCGCCTGGCGGAGGATGCGGTTCGAGAGGATCTTCTTGCCGTCCATCATCAGCTTCGCGGAGATGCGGGCGGTGGTCCGGTTCGCCGGGATCGTCTCGTACTTCGACTTGCGGGGAATGCTGGCGCGACGCGGCATGGTCCCTACTTCTTCTGGCCGGGCAGGCTCGCGGTCGCCTTCGCGCCGTACTTCGAGCGGCCCTGCTTGCGGTCGCGGACGCCGGCGGTATCGAGCGCGCCGCGGATGATGTGGTACTTGACGGACGGAAGGTCCTTCACCCGGCCGCCCCGCACGAGCACCACCGAGTGCTCCTGGAGGTTGTGCCCGATCCCCGGGATGTAGGCCGTGACCTCCATCTGGTTCGTGAGCCGAACGCGGGCGATCTTGCGGAGCGCCGAGTTCGGCTTTTTCGGCGTCATCGTGCGGACCTGCAGGCAGACACCGCGCTTCTGGGGCGCACCCGGAATCGGCATCTGGCGCTGGTCGAGGCTGTTCCAGATCTTGCGCATCGCCGGAGCCTTGACCTTGGAGATCTTCGGCTTCCGGCCGTGGCGCACGAGCTGGCTGATCGTCGGCACGGAGACGCTGTTCCTTTCTCGTGGTCTGCTGGTCCGGCGGCCCTGCCACCCGGCGTTCCGGGTGTCTGATACGGGCCGCTCGCCGCCAAACGCGGTGAGCGCGGGGCGGAGCACACGGCGACGACCGACCGGTCGCGGCCGCGAAGGCGGAGTTTAGCAGTGGGGCAGCGGACGTGTCAAAGGCCGCCGCCCCGGGAGGTGGCCGGCAGGACGATCCCGCCGGCCTGGATCACGACTGAGAGTCGGCCTCGCCAGCCTCGGCCGGCGCCGCGAGCGCGCCGCCTCCGTCGGCGAGGAATGGGTTGAACGCGTCGTCGGCTCCGTCGCCCGCGTCGTCCCCGTCGGTCGCGGAGAGCAGCGCGGAGAGCCGCATCGTGTCGTCGTTCGGCGTGCCGTCCTGGGCGTCCTCGAGGAACGGGTTGTAGGCCGTGTCCCCGAACTCGGCCGGCAGCTCGCCGCCGGCGAGCGCCTCGGCCGCGCGCCGCCGATCCGCCTCGCGGCGGATGGCAACGTTGGCGGGAGCCCCGGTGCCAGCCGGGATCAGCTTGCCGATGATGACGTTTTCCTTGAGCCCGATCAGGTGGTCCTTCGAGCCGTTGATCGCCGCCTCGGTGAGGACGCGGGTCGTCTCCTGGAACGAGGCCGCGGCCAGGAAGCTGGCGGTGTTGAGCGAGGCCTTGGTGACGCCCAGCAGGACGACCTGCGCCGTGGCCGGCTCGCCGCCCTCCGCGAGGACGCGGTTGCTGACCCGCTCGAAATCGAGCCGGTCGATCAGCTCGGTCGGCAGGAGGTCCGTGTCGCCCGGCTGGTCGATGCGGACCTTGCGGAGCATCTGGCGGACGATGATCTCGATGTGCTTGTCGTTGATCGTGACGCCCTGGCTCCGGTAGA
>CAZKXK010000391.1:0-1803 GCA_964556585.1 uncultured Anaerolineaceae bacterium | reverse complement strand
CCGCCGATGTTGACCGATGCGTCGAACATCGGCGCCATGAAGCTCGGCGCGATCAGGAACAGGAAGCCGGCGAGGCCGATCGGCAGGAAGGCCACGACGTAGCCGGAGATCCGCTGCTGCGCAGTGAGCGTCTGGATCTCGCCCTTGATCCGGACGCGCTCGCGGATCGTGTAGGCGATCGAGTCGAGGATCTCGGCCAGGTTGCCGCCGACCTGGTACTGGATGGAGATCGCCGTGGCCATCAGGTCCAGGTCATCCGACTTGACGCGGCGGACCATGTTCTGGAGGGCCTGCTCGAACGGAAGCCCCAGGTTCACCTCCCGAATCACGCGCTGGAACTCGGTGGAGATCGGGGGCCGCGACTCGCGGACCACCAGCTCGATCGCCTGGAGGAACGACGAGCCTGCCCGGAGCGCGTTGGCCAGCAGCGTGATGGTGTCCGGCAGCTGCTTGTTGAACGACTTCAGCCGCCCCCCCTGTCGTCGGCCCACGTAAAAGCGCGGCAGGAAGAACCCGACGACCGCCCCGATGAGCAGCGCGATCGGATTCTGCAGGGCCGGCAAGAAGTATCCGAAGATGAACATGAAGACGGGGATTCCGACGATCGCGCCGGCCCAGATGAAGAGGTACTCGCTGACCTTGAGCTTGAGGTCCGCCTGGGCGAGCTCGCGGGAGATGTTGGCCCCGAAGTCGCGCTGCTCCACGACCCGGTTGAGCGCGGCGACCGTGGACGATTGGGCGATCAGGTCGCTGATGGGGCCCTGGCCGGTGGACTCCGGCTTGGGTGCCTCCTGGCGCCCCGAGGCATAGCGCTCCAGACGTTCGGTGACCGCCGACCCGCGGCCGGACGTCGCGATGCCGGCCGCGATGAGCAGGATCGCGAGGGCCGCGGCGGCAGCGACGAGGATCGTTGGCGACACGATTGGCCTCCCGTCTCTTGCCTAGAAGGAGAAGCCGAAAAGACCGGGTGGAAGGTGGATCCCCTGCACCTCGAACTTCTCGACGAACTTCGGGCGGATCCCGGTCGGCTTGAGCCGGCCCTGGATCTTGCCCTCGATGATGCCCGTCTGCTCGAAGATGAACACGTCCTGCATCACGATCACGTCGCCCTCCATCCCCTGGACTTCGGTGATGTTCGTGATGCGCCGCGTTCCGTCCTTGAGGCGCGCCTGGTGGACGATGAGGTCCACCGCGGAGGCGACCTGCTCGCGGATCGCCCGCAGCGGGAGATCGACGCCGGCCATCAGGACCATGGTCTCCAGGCGGGACAGCATGTCACGCGGGCTGTTGGCGTGGCCGGTGGACATCGACCCGTCGTGGCCGGTGTTCATCGCCTGGAGCATGTCCAGCGCCTCGCCACCGCGGCACTCTCCCACGATGATCCGGTCGGGCCGCATCCGGAGGGCGTTCCGGACCAGCTCGCGGATGGGGACCTGGCCCTTGCCCTCGATGTTGGGCGGGCGCGATTCGAGCGTCACCACGTGCTCCTGGCGGAGCTGCAGCTCGGCGGCGTCCTCGATCGTGATGATCCGCTCGTCGTTCGGGATGAAGGACGAGAGCACGTTGAGCGTGGTGGTCTTGCCGGAGCCGGTGCCACCGGAGACGAAGATGTTCAGGCGCGCCTCGACGCACGCCTTCAGGAAGTCAAACATCTCCGGTGTCGCCGTACCGAAGCGGATCAGGTCGTCCACCGTGAAGGGGGAGGCGGCGAACTTCCGGATCGTGACAACCGGGCCGACCAGCGACAGGGGCGGGATGATCGCGTTGACGCGGGAGCCGTCAGTCAGGCGCGCATCCACCATC
>CAZKXK010000390.1:0-1824 GCA_964556585.1 uncultured Anaerolineaceae bacterium | reverse complement strand
GTCCATCCCGGCACATTCGCGGACTCGGAGCCGGAGGCAGAGCCGACGGCCTGACACCGGTCGTCCGGCCTGCACGCCGGACCTTGACCCATGGACGCGACGGCGGCTCGATGCGGGCCGCCGTCGCGTCTTTCTCTTGGTGGACGTCAGCCTCCACCGGGTGAAACCGCGAGCGGCCCGCGGACGTACCCCACGGCACGAGGGCGATGTCGTCCCCGAGAACCGAGGAGAACCGCGCGATGAAGCACCGCGTCCCGATGTCACGCCTGGCGAGGCCGGTAGCCCTGGCGTCCGCACTCCTTGTCATGGCCGCGTGGGCGGCTGTGCCCGTGCTGGCCGTCGACTACGGGTCGCCGGCGCCCATGGCCAGCGCAGCCCCGGCAAGCCTCCAGCTCGGGGCCGGGTCGAGCGCGTCCCTGGGGTCGTTCCTGGTCGGACCGAACGGCATGACCCTGTACACGCTGTCGTCCGATCCGAACAACGGGTCGGTCTGCACCGGCGGCTGTCTCACGAACTGGCCGCCGCTCCTGATTGCGGCCGGCGGCTCGACCAGCGGGCCGGCCGGCGCAACCGGCACCTTCGGATCATTCGTCCGCAGCGACGGCACGATCCAGGTCACCGACAACTCGCGCCCGCTCTACTACTTCGCCCATGACACGGCGGCCGGGCAGACCAACGGTGAAGGGATCGCGGCATTCGGCGGGGTCTGGCACGTCGCGGCGGTGGCGTCCGCGGTGGCCACCCCCACGCCGGCCCCGACGGCCTCTGCTTCGAGCGCCCCCACAGCGACGAGCGCCGCCACTCCGCCGCCGACGAGCACCGGCGGCACTGGGCCCGGCGAGGGATCGGGCGCCATCCCGGCGCTGCTCCTCGCGCTGTTCGGCGGCGCAACAGTGACGATCCTCATGGTCGGTGCCCTGGCGCGCCGCACGCGTCGAGCGTAAACCGGCGGTGCGTCTCTCCGGTCGGTGGGTGGTCGGGCCGCTGCTTGCGATCCTGCTGTCCGCGTGCAGCTCGCCTGGCTCCCCGCTTACCCCTCCCCCCGCTGCCCCGACGGCCGCCCCTGCGGTCGTCGGGGCAGGAACCCCGCTGCCGAGCGTTGCCGCACCGGTCGCGCCGGTGACCCCCGGCGCTCCACCGGCATCCGTGGGAACCGCGACGCCGGTCCCGACCGCGAAGGTCACGCCTCGACCGACCGTCGCGCCGACTCCGCGACCGACGAGAACGCCTCGTCCCGCCGCGCCACGCCCTGCGACGCCGCCGCCGCCGACGGCCGGGGCGGCGGTTCACATCTCGAACTTCGCGTTCACGCCGGCGACCATCACGGTGGCGGTCGGGGCGCGGGTGACGTGGACGAACCAGCAGCCGGACATCCAGCACACGGTCACGGCCGACGACGGTTCCTTCGGCAGCAACCCGATTTCGACCGGGAGCTCGTTCTCGCATGTCTTCACGATCGCGGGAACCTACACGTACCACTGCAACATCCACCCGGACATGACCGGCACCGTCATCGTTACCGGGTAGGTGCCCCGATACCGACGCTGGGCGTGGTGGCCAGGCCCGGCCCGGGACGCGGGCCGCGGGACGTCGTGACCTTTGGGCCTTGGACACGTGCGTCGCGGGCTGTCACGCTGCGTTCGACTGGGGGCGGCGAGTCGCCGACGATGAACCGGGAAAGGTAGCTGCCACGAGCGAACCGGCGAAGGACGCGCGGAAGGTGCCGATGCGCGCGGACGATGACCTGACCGGCGAGCAGCGGCGCATCGTCGCCTGGGAGGACGGGCCGCTCGTCGTCATCGCGGGGGCCGGGACCGGCAAGAC
>CAZKXK010000389.1:0-1827 GCA_964556585.1 uncultured Anaerolineaceae bacterium | reverse complement strand
GGCTCGCGGCGCTCGACGCCGGGCTGGCCTGGATCGGTCGCCGACGCGGGTGGACACGGCCGGTTGCCTGGCTGGGCCCCGTCTTTGCCGGCGCCGGAGCGCTGCTCTTCCTGGGGCTCGGGATCCCGACGTATGGCGCCAATGCCGCCGCGACGGAAGCGTCCTACGCGTCGCTGCCCGCGCGCTTCGCCGCGATGGGCGACCCCCTGGACCCGACCGTCCCGGTGATCTCCGATCACCCGGTCTGGCTGGCCGAGGCGGACGGGGTGCGCGCCCTCGCCCTCCCGGATGAGCCGGTGTCGAGCGTCCTGGAGATCGCTCGCACCTTCAGGGCGCGGTACGTCGTCCTCGACGGGGCGGCCGGCGGGTGGCCGGCCCGGCTCGCCACGGATCTCGACGCCCACTGCCTCGTGCCGGTCGCGCTTCCCGATGCGGGCACGGCCCCGGATCCGTTCCGCGTGTACCGGGTCGCCTGCCCGTGAGCGGCCCGTATACTTCGCCGCAGATGAGCGCCGAGATCGACACCGGCGACGCCGGGACCGAACCCTTCGACGGCCTGTACGCGGAGGCAAAGTCCGCGCTCGGCTACGCGGCGAACACACTGCGCGGCCTGACCGAGCGCTATCGGGAGGCGTACCACAGCGACCTCACGTCGTGGCACCAGGAGCACGACGAGCTGGACAGCGCGGAAGTCCAGGCGCTCGCCGCCGACTCGGGCGACGAAGCCGCGCCGGGTGTGCCCGAAGGCACCGGTGAGCTGCGGCGCACCGTAACGCTCGGTGGGAGCGAGCTGGGGGCTCGCACGACCGAGCTCGCCCGGCTCGAGCTGGCGGTCCGCGGCCTGGAGCGCATGTGGCTCTTCGTGGAACGCGGCGACGCCAGCCTGCAGGGAGATCCGTCCGCACCCGATCTCCCGGACGACCTCCGGATGCGGCTCGTGGAAGCCCGCGAGGCGGAGCGAGTGCGCCTGGCCCAGGAAGTCCACGACGGGCCAGCCCAGACGCTCGTCAACGCCATCTTCCAGGCCGACTACATCGAGCGGTTCCTCGACACCGACCCTGGCACGGCACGCAGCGAGCTGCGCTTCCTGCGCGAGCACCTGCGGCGCGGCCTGGACGACGTGCGCGCCTTCATCAGCCAGCTTCGGCCGCCGCTCCTGACCGAGCTGGGGCTCAACGGATCCATCGAGGATGGGGTGGCAACGATTCGCGCGCTGACCGGCTCCATCATCGAGACGGACCTCGCGGCTCCCGCGGCGCTGCTGTCCGACGAGGGCCAGGTCGTCGTCCTCCGCGTGCTGCAGGAGGCGCTCCAGAACGTGCGGCGGCACGCCGAGGCGCGGCACGTTCGGGTGAGCACGCGGCTCGGCGAGGTCGCCTGGACGTTGGACGTTTCCGACGACGGCCGCGGCTTCGACCTGGACGCCGTGACGGCGCGGGGTCGTCGCAATTTCGGGCTCCAGTTCATGCGCGACCGGGCAGAGCTGATCGGCGCGCACGTGGAGGTGCAGTCTCATCCTTCGGGAGGCACGCTGGTCCGGCTCACCATTCCCATCGAGACCGTGAGGAGGTAGGCAGGCCATGTCGTACGGTGGGCCGGAGCGGCGGCGAGGTGGCCCCGACCGGCGCGCGGCCGGCGAGCGGGTGCGAATCCTGCTCGTCGACCATCACGCGCTGATCCGGGTCGGGATGCGCAGCATCATCGAGCGCGAGCCGGACCTCGAGATCGTCGGGGAGGCCGACGATGCTCGTTCGGCGCTGGACGCGGCCCTGGAGACCAGCCCGGACATCATCCTGATGGACCTCTCCCTCCCCGCACCGGGCGGGA
>CAZKXK010000388.1:0-1864 GCA_964556585.1 uncultured Anaerolineaceae bacterium | reverse complement strand
GCCCGACCCGGCGCCGAAGCGGCGGAGCGCGTCCAGCGACGCCTCGACCAGCCGCGGGTGGGTGTTGAGCCCGAGGTAGTTGTTGGAGGCGAGCGTGATCGCCTCGCGACCGTCGACCGTGACGCGGGTCCGGTTCGCGCTGGTCATGACGCGGAGCGGCCGGTAGAGGCCCTGCGATCGAACCTGCGCCAGGTCGTCCGCGAGGTGCCCCAGCGGGTCGTGCGCGGGCGTCGTGCTGCTCATCCCCGCCGCCGTGGTGCTCATCGTGGGGTCCTCCGTGCGGCCGGCGGCCGCTGCAATGCAGTCTCGGGCCGCGACATCGCGTCTCGCCGCGTCATGCCGTCCAGTCCAGGATCACCTTGCCGGCAGCCCCCGAGCGGGCGGCCTCGAACGCCGCGGCGTGCTCGCGGAACGGGAAGCGGTGGGTGATGGCGGGCGTGATGTCGAGCCCCGACTGGAGCATGACCGTCATCTTGTACCAGGTCTCGTACATCTCGCGGCCATAGATGCCGCGCAGGGTGAGCATCTTGAAGACGATCTCGTTCACGTCGAGCGAGATCTCTCCGGTTGGGATCCCGAGGATCGCGATGCTGCCACCGTGGGCCATGCTGGAGATCGCGGCCCGGAGCGCGGTCGCGTTGCCCGACATCTCGAGGGCGACGTCGTAGCCCTCGGTCATCCCCAGGCTGGCTCCGACCTCGCGCAGGTCGCGCTCGCGTGGGTCGACGGCGATCGTGGCGCCCATCCGCTCCGCGATCGCGCGGCGGACCGGGTTCGGCTCGGAGACCACCACGTGGCGGGCGCCGGCATGACGGACGATCGCGGTGGCCATCAGGCCGATCGGCCCCGCCCCGGAGACCAGCACGTCCTCGCCGAGCACGGGGAAGGCGAGCGCGGTGTGGACCGCGTTCCCGAACGGGTCGAAGATCGCGGCGACCTCCTCGTTGATGCCGTGCCAGTGGTGCCAGACGTTCGTCATCGGCAGGACCACGAGCTCCGCGAACGCGCCGTCGCGGCCGACTCCCAGGCCGATCGTGTGGGCGCACAGGTGGCGCCGGCCGGCCAGGCAGTGGCGGCAGCGCCCGCAGACGACGTGGCCTTCGCCGCTCACGAGGTCGCCGGGCGCGAAGTCCGCGACGTTGGAGCCCACCTCCACCACCTCGCCCACGAACTCGTGGCCGATCACCAGCGGCGGCTTGATGGTCTTCGCGGCCCACGCGTCCCAGGACTCGATGTGGAGGTCCGTGCCGCAGATCCCCGTCTTGTGGACGCGGATCAGCACGTCGTTGATGCCGACGGCCGGCTCGGGCCAGTCCCGGAGCTCCAGGCCCGGTCCCTCGGCGGTCTTGACCAGGGCGAGCATGGCTGCCTCCTTCGTGCGGTATGCGGGTTCGGTCGCCACGGCGCCCGCGGCGCAAGTCTCAGCCGCCGCCGGCCGTAGCGGCACGTCCGGCAAGCAGCCGCGCCGCCGGCGAGCCGGGTGGTGCGGTGCCGTCCTCGTCGACGATGGGATTTGTCACGCTGCCGATCCCCTCGACCTCCACGCGCACGACGTCGCCGGGCACGAGGAAGACGGGCGGGTCGCGGAAGACGCCGACGCCCGATGGCGTCCCGGTCAGGACCAGGTCGCCCGGCTCCAGGGTGATGCTGGCCGAGATGAACGCGAGCAGCTCGGCGACCGGGAAGATCATGTCGGCCGTGGCGCCCTCCTGGACCAGGTGCTCCCGACCGGCGTCGGGCCCACCGGCCGGCGTGTGCCAGCTGCGCAGGTGCAACGCGGCGGGGTCGCCCAGCTCGTCCGCGGTGACGAGGCACGGCCCGAGCGGCAGGAACGTGTCCGAACCCTTGGCCCGCAGCCACTGGC
>CAZKXK010000387.1:0-1871 GCA_964556585.1 uncultured Anaerolineaceae bacterium | reverse complement strand
GAGATCTCGGTGCGGGCCGCGCTCGTTGCCGAGACCGAGGCGGACGTGCTGGTGCGCTTCTCCGTCAAGGACACCGGAATCGGGATCGCGCCCGACAAGCAGGCGCGCGTGTTCGAGAAGTTCACCCAGGCGGACGCCTCGACCACCCGCCGATACGGTGGCACGGGCCTCGGGCTGGCCATCTCGAAGCGGCTGGTGGAGCTGATGGGCGGCGAGATCGGGCTGCTGAGCGACGAAGGGCGCGGCTCCGAGTTCTGGTTCACGCTGCGCCTGGGCAAGCAGGCCGAGTCGGCACATCCGACCGTCCCGGCGCATGACCTCCGCGGGGCGCACATCCTTGTCGTGGACGACAGCGCCACGAACCGCGAGGTCCTGTCCGCCCAGCTCCACGCCTGGGGCGCCCGGCCCGACGAGGCGACAGACGGACCCTCGGCGTTGCTTGCGCTGGCACGGGCCAGGGACGCCGGCGACCCGTTCGCGGCCGCGATCCTGGACATGCGGATGCCCGACATGGATGGAAGGGACGTTGCCCGGGCCATCAGGGCAGACGAATCCCTGGCGGTCACGCACCTGGTCCTGCTGACCTCGATCGGCCAGCGCGGCGACGCCAGGGAGATGGAGGAGATCGGCTTCAGCGCCTACCTGATGAAGCCCGCCCGCGAGTCGGACCTCTTCGACAGCCTGTCGACCATCCTGGCCGGTTCGACGGTCAGCCGCGCTGCGAAACACATCGTGACCCGCCACGCGATCCGCGAGATGCGACGCGGCGCGCTTCGGATCCTGCTCGCCGAGGACAACGTCACCAACCAGCAGGTGGCGCTCGGCATCCTCAGGAAGCTCGGGCTGCGCGCGGACGCTGTCGCCGACGGCTCCGAGGCGGTCCGGTCGCTGGAGACGATTCCATACGGTCTCGTGCTCATGGATGTCCAGATGCCCGAGATGGACGGCTTCGAGGCCACGCGCCGGATCCGCGACCCGCGATCCGCGGTCCTCGACCACGCGGTCCCGATCGTCGCCATGACCGCGCACGCCATGCAGGGCGACCGGGAACGATGCCTGGAAGCGGGGATGAACGACTACGTCACGAAGCCGATCGCGCCGGAGGCCCTTGCCGCGGCCGTCGATCGGTGGCTGCCGCGCGAGGAGACCGCTCTGGCGGCCCCCGCGCCGGTCGCGCGGCCGCCAGCTGCCCCGCCGGCCCCCGCGCCTGTCACGCCGCCGCCGCCCGCTGCCCCGGTGGAGGCAGCCGGGCCGAACACGCCGGTGTTCGACTCCGCGGGAATGATGGACCGGCTGATGGGCGACTCGGATCTCGCGAGGATCGTCGTGGATGGCTTCCTCGAGGACGCGCCACGCCTGATCGCGACTCTCAGGACGGCGCTCGACGCCGGCGACGCCGTGGCAGCGATCCGCGGTGCGCACACGATCCGGGGCGCCTCGGCCACCGTCGGCGGCGAGGCCCTGCGGGCGGTGGCCTGGGAGATGGAGAAGGCGGGCGTGGCGGGCGATCTCGCCGCGGTCGCGGCCCGTCTCCCCGAGCTGGAATCCGAGCTCGCCCGACTGCGCGAAGCGATGGATCGTTTCTCCGCCGAGATTCGACCACGGCCGGATGGTCCGGGATGAGCCGGTGAGGATCCTGATCGCCGACGACGACCTCACCTCGCGCCTGGTCCTGACGGGCGTGCTGCAGAAGTGCGGCCACGATGTGGTTGCCACGCTGGACGGCGCCGCGGCCTGGGAGGCGATGCAGCGTCCCGACGCGCCGACGATCGCGATCCTCGACTGGATGATGCCCGGCCTCTCCGGCCCGGACGTGTGCCGGCGGGTCCGCGGCCTGGCCTCCGACCAGCCACCGTACCTGATCCTCCTTA
>CAZKXK010000386.1:0-1876 GCA_964556585.1 uncultured Anaerolineaceae bacterium | reverse complement strand
ATATGCGCTGGCTCGCGCCGAGATGGACCGCCGGATCCAGCGGGAGTACCCGGGAGAACCCCTGAGCCGGGACGAGTACCACGCTGCCGCTGAGGCCACCTTCGACCCTTGTCCGTGCGGGGGTCGCTTCCGCTACGGCGCGCCACCCCGGTGTCCGAAGTGCGGGTCCACGAGCGAGATGTGGGAGAGGGATCCAGCGGCCTCGCTGGTGCATTACGACTGACCCGGGGGTGGACCCGAGTCCTGCAACTCGAGCGGGGTCGTCTGCCACACTGCGCCCAGGATGCTGAGACACCAGGGGTTTCCGGTCTCGGACGGAGACGGCATGCAGTCGCACGGGAAAGCCGCCGAACGCCTCGTGGTCGAGCGACTCGGTGCCGCCCTGCCGGTCGATTCCTTCCACCTGTACCCGAACGCCGAGTGGCTCGGCTCGATGCGCGACGGCGGGCCGCCGCGGGACGGCGAGGCGGACCTCGTCATTGTCCACGCCGAGCACGGGATCCTGGTCCTCGAGGTGAAGTCCGGGATCCCGTCGCGCGATGGCGCCGGGCGCTGGTGGATCGGCGGCCTGGCGCTCGACCAGGGCCCGTTCAAGCAGGCCATGGAGAGCAAGCACCAGCTCGTGCGCAAGCTCGCCGAGATGGCGGACTGGCCGCCGCGAACCGAGCCGCGCGCCGGGCACGCGATCGCCCTGCCGGACGTCGACCTGGCGAGCCTGCCCCGTGGCCACGTCCTGCTCGGCGCGGACGCGCCGCGCGAGCTGGTCCTCGATGCCGAGGCGCTCGAGACGCCGGAGGCGATCCGCCGCTGGGTGGAGGGCGCGTACGCGTACTGGCTGGGCGACGGGTCGAAGGGCGTCCCGCTCGGCGCCCTGGGCGTTCGGCTCCTCGACGAGCTCCTCGCGCCGACGTGGGCGCTCCACCGCCTGGTGCGCGGGCACATCGAGGACGACCGGGCGGACCTCCTGGCTGCCTCGCGCGAGCAGGCGCGCATCGTCAGCCGGACACGGACCCTGCGCCGGCTCGAGGTCGTGGGCCCGGCGGGAAGCGGGAAGTCGATGCTCGCCGCCGAGAAGGCCCGGCGGCTGGCGCGCGAGGGGTATCGGACGCTCCTGGTCTGCTTCAACCAGCGCCTCGCGACGAGCCTGATCCACGAGCTCGAGGACGCGCCGGCTCCGGCGGGTCTCGACGTGACGACCTTCCACCGCCTGTGCGAGCGCTTGGGTGCCGAGGCTGGCGTCCTCCCGGTTCGACCGGAGCCGGACATCCCGCGCGACTGGTGGGACGAGACGCTCCCGCGCGCCCTGGAGACGGCGATCGTCGCGCTGCCCGACCGGCGCTACCACGCGGTTGTCGTCGACGAGGGCCAGGACTTCGAGGCGCGCTGGTTCGAGCTCCTGCAGCGTCTGCTCGTCGACCCCGGCGACGTCTTCTGGGTCTTCCACGACCCGGGCCAGGCGCTCATCCGGGGCGACGTCGTAGCAGGGCTGGGCCTCGAGCGCCACGAGCTCTTCGAGAACCACCGCAACCCGGAGTCGATCGCCGCGCTCGCGGGCCGCTTCTACCGCGGCGGCGAGGAGGTCTCCGCGCTCCGCGAGACCGGCCGGCGGCACACGGTGATCACGGCCGAGCCGGGCGATGAGACGCTCGAGGCGCTCCGCAGAACGCTCCACCGCCTCGTCGATGACGAGCGGGTCCCACCCTGGAAGATCGCCGTGCTCTCGGGAGTGTCCGCGACCTCCAGCGAAGCCTGGCGCCGGCGTCGGTTCGGGAATGCCGTTCTCTGCAACTCAGCACTGTGGGAGGACGGCAGCTCGAAGGGACTCGCGCCGGAGGACGTCCCCGAGGAGCCCGACGAGGTCCTGTTCGAGACGATC
>CAZKXK010000385.1:0-1879 GCA_964556585.1 uncultured Anaerolineaceae bacterium | reverse complement strand
GTATCCTTGCTGCATGAAGGTGACGATCGACCTCGACCCAGAGCTCTACCGTGCGGTGAAGGTGGAGGCGGCGCGACGCGACAGGAGCGTGCGCGAGATCGTGGACGAGGCGCTCGGGGCCTGGCTCGAGCGACTCGAGGACGCGGAGGACGCCGCGGCCGCGGCGGAGGCACTCGCGGAGTACGAACGCGACGGCGGTGTCGCTGCTGACGAGTTCTTCCGCGCCCACGCCGCCGAGACCCGCGCGGCCTACGGACTGCCCGGCGAAGGGTGAGCGACGAATCCTGGCGGGTCGACCTGGCGCCGGCAGCCCAGCGCCAGCTCCGCAAGCTGCCGCCCGACGCGACAGCCCGCCTGCGTGGCCCGATCCTCGCCCTGGCGCGCGATCCGCGGCCACCGGGTGCGGCGTCCCTCGCGGGAAGCTCGTTCTGGCGTCTGCGGGTCGGTGACCTCCGGATCGTTTACGGGATCGACGAAGCGGAACGGACCATCGTCATCCTTCGCGTTGCCCGGCGGAGCGAGAGCACGTACCGGCGGATTCGCTGACAGGGCACCCGATCTGCCTTCCCGAAAGACCTTCCGGTCGGCGGGAGCCGTTGAGACGGCGTGTGGGCGATCAGCCGGCACGCGCCAGGGTGCGTGGCGCTGGAGCCGACCACGCGGGTCGATGGCCGGGTGTCCGCACGCCGCTGATCACCCGGGAGGCGTTTCCATCCCGCGGCGAGGTTGCGCATCTGGGAGGATTGAGGTGATCGGCGCCGCCCGTGCCCACGGCGCGGTCGACGGTCGTGCCACGAGGGAGTCGCCCCGATGCCCCTGAACCTCAACCTGAATCTCGGCTCGCTCATGCACCGGACCGGGTCCGCGCCGTCGCCGTTCGACGCGATCAACGGCCCGCGCCTGGCCGGCCCCCAGGGCAGCCACCCGCTCCACTCGGTCGCGGTGGAGGAGCTGGTCCGTGAGACCGATGGGCCGATCAACGGCGAGATCAGCCTGGATCAGCCCGCGCGAGTCGGTGATGGGATCACCGGGACGATCCGCCTGGCCGCCACGGAGCAGGTCGTGGCGCGCAGCGCCGCGCTTCGGCTGGTCGGACTCCGGTTGGACGAGGTCACTCGCTCCGAGGAGCACCGCGACGGTGACGGCAACGTCACCAGCTCGGAGCACTGGGTCGAGGTCCACGGCAAGCTCTTCGTCGACGACGTCTTCCCGGAGCCCGCCATCCCGACGACGCTCGAGGCGGGCGCGACCTGGGAGGCGAAGTTCGCCGTCCCGGCCCCGCCCCTCGGCCCGCCGACCGCCCACCTCGGCGAGTCGATCATCGCCTGGGCGCTGGAGGTTCACTGGGACGTCCCGCACGGCCACGATCACTTCGTGGCCGCCCACCTGCAGCTGGCCCAGCACCCGGATCTGCTGCGGGCGGGCGTCGGGAAGCAGGGCGGCCCGAGCCTGCTCGAAGGGGTGTCGATCGGGGACGCGATGATCAGCGTGACGTCGCCGCTGCCGGCTCCGGCCGGCACCGAGATGACCGTGTCCGTGCGATGGCCCTCGGCCCCGGGCGGGCAGAAGGGTCGCGTGGAGCTCCACCGGCGGACGAACGCGCCGAACGGCGTGGAGGGGATCATAGCGTCGGTCCCGATTGACCCGGCCACCCTCCCGGCCGGCTCGACCGAGGTGCGCCTGGTCGTCCCGGCGGGTTCGGCGCCGTCGTTCGACGGAGCGGGCCTGGAGATCGACTACATCGTCCGCGTGCTGGTCGACCGGCGCTTCCGGACCGACGCGGCGATCGAGCGGCCCGTCGGCATCGTCTGACGGTTCGTCGGGACTTACCCGCCGACCGCGACGCCGAGATTGCGGATCAGGTTCAGCCCCGCGTCGA
>CAZKXK010000384.1:0-1883 GCA_964556585.1 uncultured Anaerolineaceae bacterium | reverse complement strand
CCCCGGCGCGATGTCGGCCTACAGTTGCAGGCGCAGCGACGAGTCAGGGTTCGAACGAGGCGACACGATGGCAAGACCGAAACCCTTGGTCACGCAGTCTCGAGATCGGGCATGGGGAGCCGCCGTGTTTGCTGGCACCCGCGTCCCGGTTGACGCCATGTATGAGTACCTCGAGGCCGGGGACACGCTCGATGAGTTCCTGCGCCAGTTCCCGACCGTGACCCGCGAGCAGGCGGTGGCAGTCCTGTAGTCCGCGAGGCGGGGGACCGAGAAGACGGCGATCCCCGCGTGAAGGTTGTCCTCGACGAGATGCTGCCGGCGGCCGTTGCCGGCCTGCTCTCCGGACACGAGGTCACGACGGCGAAGGCGGCGGGGTACACGGGCCTGTCGAACGGCGATCTGATCCGAAGGGCGGCCAGCGACGGATTCGAGGTTCTCCTGACGGCAGACCGAAACCTCCCTGCGCAGCAGAACGTCCCGGCAGGCAATCTTGGGATCGTGCTCGTCCGTGGCAGCCGCATGGCGGAGATCGAACCGCAGGCAGAGCGGATTCGGACAGCCGTCGCCGGCGCCGGGCGAGGGACGATCACGCGAGTCGAGCCCGGGTAGGGCCGGACGCGACCCGCGAGTCCGCCACGTCCCTGCAACTTTCCCGGCCCTCCCTGCCATTCATAGGATGTGAGCCAGACTCCGACCGTCCGCGGGCCCCTCGATCACGCCGCCGCGCGCCGCCTGATCGACGCCTTCCTCGTGGACGACCTCCTCGCGCAGGACGCCGCGCGCCTTGCGGTCCACGTCAAGGAGTGCGCGGCCTGCGCGGCCGAGATCGGCGGGACCACGCGCCTGCTGGCGCTGCTCGGCAGCCTGCCGACGCCGCCGCCCACGCCGGACCTGGACGAGCGGATCTACGCGGCAGCCATCGCGGACCGGGCCAGGCGGCATGACCATCGCTCGTGGCTGGCAAACCTGCGGACACAGGTGTTCCGGGGCGCCGTCCGCACTACGGGAACGCTCATGGTGGCCATCGTGACCGTGGCGTTCCTGGGCGGAGCGTTCGTCCTGGCCGCTGCTTTCTTCACACAACCTGCCCCTGCGCCCACCCCGCATGGTACAGTCGCCCCCGACATGACGCCGACGCCTGCGCCGACGAAGGTCGAGCCGACTGCGCCCGCGGAAACTCCGCCGGCGGTCGTCGCGACCCCGGCCCCCACCGCGAAGCCGGTGGTCACCCCCGAACCGACTCCGGCCCCCTCGGCAAGCCCGTCTCCATCGCCGGAGCCCAGCGCGACCCCCGCACCCTCGCCGAGCGCGAGCGCGGAACCGTCGCCCTCCCCATCGCCATCTCCGGCCCCGTCGCCGACGGAAAAGCCACGGCGGACTCCTACGCCATCGGTCGCCCCGTCGCCGACCCCAACCCCGGCGCCGTCAGAAGCGCCGTCCCCAACATCGCCGTAACTGCGAGGCGGGCAGGGCCCGCCACGCCGTTCCGGGCCTTGCGCAAGGCAATGGAACAAACGAGAGCCGGATCGGTCGACACGACGAAAGGAGCCCCAGGACCGACCCGCACCCGGGAGCCGACAGCCCCGGTTCACGCACAGACCATCAATCCCCTATGGGAGGAATGCACTTGAATCTCATGAAGAAGGCGCTAAGTCTCGGCACGAGTGCCGCGCTTGTCGCTTCGCTTCTCGCGACGGTAGGCGCGCCCGCGGCGCTTGCCACCATCGCCGTCACCACGCCCGTCGGGACATTCGCTCAGGGCACGACTTCGGCAACGGCCGGCGTCTGGACGTTCACCGAGAACTCCGCTGCTGCGCTCTCGACGACGGGCACCATGACCGTGACGATCACTCCGGGCGGGACGACGCCCACCGGTAGCGTGG
>CAZKXK010000383.1:0-1883 GCA_964556585.1 uncultured Anaerolineaceae bacterium | reverse complement strand
CGGGTTGGCCGAAGGCGCGGCGGGGGGGCGCCGGGCATGCCGACGGCGCCCGGGCCCTGGGCGTTCGTCCCCCGGCACGGCCGCCCGCGCCGCCCGCCGGCCCGGCCGGGCACCGCGCCGGCGCCTGACGAACCCATGCTCGTGCGCTACGCTTGGCGCCAGTTCTCGGCGTGCCTCGCCCCGGGCAGACGGCCGCATCCGGCCGCGTCCCACCCGTCCCGCGCCGCCGTGTGAAGGAGCCTGCAGGTCCCGTGACGAGCACGAAGGCGCACGATGTCCCGGTCCAGGAGCTGGATCGGGTCACCATCCGGTTCGCGGGCGATTCCGGCGACGGGATGCAGCTGACCGGAACCCAGTTCTCTCGGGCCGCGGCGGTGTTCGGCAACGACATCAGCACGCTGCCGGACTATCCGGCCGAGATCCGGGCGCCGGCCGGATCCATCCCCGGCGTCTCAGGCTTCCAGATCTCCTTCAGCGCCAGCGAGATCCACACGCCCGGCGATGCCCCCGACGTCCTGGTCGCCATGAACCCGGCCGCCCTCCGGGCGAACGTCCGCGACCTCGTGCCCGGCGGTGCGATCATCGTCAACAGCGACGCGTTCACGCCCCCGAACCTCGCCAAGGCGGGTTACGCGACGAGCCCGCTGGCCGATGATTCGCTGCGCGCGTACACGGTCTTCGAGATCCCGGTCTCCACGCTCAACGCCCGGGCGCTCGAAGGGCTGGACATGACCAGCAAGCAGGTGGACCTGACCAAGAACTTCTTCGCGCTGGGCCTGATGTTCTGGCTTTACGGCCGCACCATGGAGACGACGCTGGCCTGGATCGACGAGAAGTTCGGCGGCCGGCCGATGATCGCCGAGGCCAACCGGCGGGCGCTGAACGCGGGCTATGCCTTCGGCGAGACGACCGAGCTCTTCCACGAGACGTACCGGGTGGCGCCCGCCCAGCTGGCGCCCGGCACGTACCGCAACATCACCGGCAACGAGGCGACTGCGCTCGGGATGCTCACCGCCGCGAAGCTGGCCGACCGCCAGCTCGTCTACGCCTCGTACCCGATCACGCCCGCGTCGGAGATCCTCCACTACTTGTCCGCCTGGAAGAACTTCGGGATCAAGACGTTCCAGGCCGAGGACGAGATCGCCGCGATCGGGGCGGCGCTCGGCGCCAGCTACGGCGGCGCGCTGGGACTGACGGGGACGTCCGGGCCGGGGATGGCCCTCAAGGCGGAGATGCTCGGGCTCGCGGTGATGGTGGAGCTGCCGCTGGTCGTGGTCGACGTGCAGCGTGCCGGCCCGTCGACCGGCATGCCGACCAAGACCGAGCAGGGCGACCTGCTCCAGGCGCTGTTCGGCCGCAATGGCGAGTCGCCCGTCCCGGTGATCGCGCCCGCCACGCCTGCCGAGTGCTTCGACCTCGCCATCGAGGCCTGGCGGATCGCGCTCCACCACATGACGCCCGTGGTCTACCTGTCCGACGCGTTCCTCGCCAACGGCTCCGAGCCATGGCGGATTCCCGAGCTCGATACGCTCGCCGACCTGCGGGTCGCGAACCGGACCGAGCGGGCAGGTTTCTACCCGTACGCGCGCGATCCGGAGACGCTCGCCCGACCGTGGGCGATTCCCGGCACGCCGGGTCTCGAGCACCGGATCGGCGGCCTGGAGAAGCTGGACATCCTGGGCACGATCAGCTACGACCCGGACAACCACCACCGGATGCAGCTGCTGCGCGCCGAGAAGATCGCCCGCATCGCCCGCGATATCCCTCCCCTGGAGGTGTTCGGGCCGCCGGAGGGCGAGCTCCTTATCCTGGGCTGGGGCAGCACGTACGGCGCGATCCGGAGCGCGGTCGAGCGCCTCCAGGATCGAGGCCGGAAGATCGCC
>CAZKXK010000382.1:0-1884 GCA_964556585.1 uncultured Anaerolineaceae bacterium | reverse complement strand
GCTTCTCCGCGTAGCGCGCGAAGACATCGGCCATGCCAGGCTCGACGCCCATGCCGACGAGCGCCAGCAGGCCCTTCGCCTTCCATGCCGCTTCGCGCTCGAACTGGTAGTCGCCGAGCTTCACGCCGCAGACGCGCAGCGGATCGTCGGGGTGGGGCGTGGACAACGTCATCGCCATGTCCATGTACGAGCAGCCGGCCTCGAACGCGGCGTCGAAGATCTGCTCGTTGAAGAGCGGCTCGACCGCGTTCATCACGAGGTCGACGCCGTGCTTGCGGGCCAGCTCGGTGATCATGGCCCGGTCGGTCGCGTCGACCCGTTCCACCGGGAACCGCTCCGGATGGCGCAGGCGCGCCTGCACCTCCCTCGCGCGATCGACGTTGATGTCCGATAGCACCATGGTCTCGAGCCACGGGCGGTCCTGGGCGATCACCGCGATCGCCTCGCCCACGCCACCGACGCCGACGAGAAGGATCTTCATGTCACTCCTTGGTGCCCGCGGAACGGCTCCGCGGGCGATGCTGCGGGGGCGCTCGATGAAACGGGTCCGCCGGGCTCTGCCCCGCAGTTCGCCTTGACCTCAGCCGGGACTGGTTCTCAACCTCAGATGGCGGTCGACGCCACCGTCGATTCTTCGTGGAACGGGTCGACGTCCGGGATGCCAGGCTTGATGAACCTGCGGATCGGGAAGTAGAGCAACGCGCCCACCACGATCGCGCCGATCGACAAGGTCACCGAATCCCAGCCAACCGACGTGACCTGGCTGTATACCGCGACCGCGAGAACGAAGACCGGCCCTGCCGTTGCGAGGATCAACATCGGCCAGCCACCGGGGATCCGCTGCCGATCCAGATCCGGGCGGGTCAGCTCTGGCCGTGTCACGCGGAGTCGCCAGAGGGCGAAGAAGCAGGCGACGATGACGAGCGAGTTGAGCAGCACGTCCGCGACGACGAGGAACGCGAAGGCGTTCGTCGCGAAGATCGAGTAGGCGACGCCCGCCACGACGATCGCCACCCATGGCGTGCCGTTGCGTGCGTGCACGCGCACGAGCCCCTTGGGCATCATGCCATCCTCGGCGAGGGCGAACGGGATCCGGGATGCGCCCAGGCTGTTCCCGATGAACAGCCCGATCATGCTCAACGCGGCGGCGATCGTCATTGCGTTCCCGAGCAGCGTGCCCAGGTCGCTGCCCGACGTGCCCGCCGTGTTGTCCCCGACCGCCTTCGCGATGTCGGGAAGGTACCAGCCGCTCGAACCCGTCGGGTCGACGCCCCAGGACTGGAGCGTCGTGTTGTCGACACCGTCACTGTTCATGACCGAGCCGATCGTCTGGCCGTCGCCGGCTTCCGTGCCCCAGAGGAGGTAGCGGCCGTTGGCGCCCGCTCCGCCGTAGAGTCCGGCGACCACCGGGAGGACGTACGTCGCGACCGTGAAGATGAGGACGAGGACCATGGCCCGCGGGTACGTCCGGCGCGGGTTCACGATCTCGTCACCGGCAACGGTCGCCAGCTCGAATCCCATGTAGTTCCACATCACGACGAAGAGGCCGAGACCGAAGGCGCCAGAAAGCGAGTCCTGGTTGATGTCCTGGCCGCCATTCAGGAACGGCAGCGAGGGTGCGCCGTGGGTGACCACGTTCGAGATGCCGAGGATCGTCATGATCACGATCGGCACGAGCAGGATCAGGCCGAGCCAGTTCGTCGTGAGCCCCGTGAGCCGGGCGCCGCGGATCTGGAGCGCCGAGATGCCCCAGATCAGGAGCAGCCCGACGAGGATCGACAACGTGGTGCCGGGTACGTCGATGCCGAAGACCGTCGCCCCGTTGTTCAAGGCCGGGAAGAGGAAGCTCAGGTACGAGGCTGCCAGCACCGGGTAGATCGATGC
>CAZKXK010000381.1:0-1906 GCA_964556585.1 uncultured Anaerolineaceae bacterium | reverse complement strand
GACCAGTGGGGTCGTCCGACGCAGGTCACGGCCGAGGGGGAGGTGCTCGTGGCGCGGTGGGCGAGCGGCGGCTGGCCGTACCGGTTCACGCGACGTCTTCGCCTCGACGGCCCGCGGATCGTCGCGGAGTACGAGCTCGAGAACCACGGCGAGCGCGAGCTGCCGATCCTCTGGTCGATGCACCCGCTGCTGGCGCTGGAGCCGGGTGCTCGCTTCGACGTGGAAGGACTCGCGTCGGTCCGGGTCACCGGGGCCGTGGGCGTCCCGATCGGGCCGGTTCCGGGTCACGTCGCGTGGCCGCAGACGCCGGGCACCGACGGACCGATGATCGCGCTCGACGTCGTCCGGGAACGGGGTGCCGGCACGGCTCTCAAGCTCTACGGCGGCTGGGAGCTGTACGGCAGCTGGGACTCGGTCAGCGGTGAGGGGTTGCCCGGCGTGGCCGCCGTCCACCAGCCCGACGGGTCCGCCCTGGAGCTGACCTGGTACGCACCGATCGCGCCGAACCTCGGCCTGTGGCTGGACGACGGCGGCTGGCCGGCGGCGCCCGCGGCGCCCCGCACGCAGCACGCGGTGGAGCCGACCACGTCGCCCGACGACGACGTGGCGTCGGCGATCGCCAACGGCCGGGCGCTCATGGTCGCGCCGGCCGAGCGCGTGGCCTGGTCGGCCACCTTCCGCGTCCGGGCGCCGGGGGAGCCCCACAGGTAACGGCAGTTCCGCACGGCGCTGGAGTGCCCGGCCTCGGGGCCGCCTCGTCGAAGATCGGGTAGCATCCAAGAAACAAACCGACTGGTCGGTCGGTTAGTCGGGTCTTGCGACAGGACGGGCACCGTCTGGCATGGGCAACGAGAAGCGCGGTGGCGCGCAGGCCGAGAAGAGCCGCACGCGGCGTGAGCAGATCCTGGACGCGGCGTTCAACACGTTCGCGCGGCGCGGATACCGCGACACCGCGATGGACGAGATCGCGGCCGCCGCGGAGACGAGCAAGGGCGGCGTCTATTTCCACTTCGCGACGAAGGAGGCGATCTTCCGGGAGCTGATGCGCTCGACCGCGGACCGCCTCGCGGCGAAGGTGGACCGGGCCGTGGCGGTGGAGACGGACCCGATCGCCAAGGCCGACGCCGCGCTCCGGACGGTCTTCGCAACGTTCGCGGGTCACCGGACGATGGCTCGGCTGCTCTTCCTCGATGCGCTCGGTGCCGGCCGTGCCTTCAACGACGAGACGAACGCGCTGCACGAGCGCTTCGCGCAGATGATCGCCGGCTACCTCGACCAGGCGGTCGCCGAGGGCGCGATCCCGCCGCTCGACACGCGCCTGACGGGCGTCGCCTGGTTCGGCGCGCTGAACGAGGTCGTCGCGCGGTGGCTGATGGCCGACGACCCGGCACGCCTGGACGAAGCGTACCCGCCGCTTCGAGCGCTCCTGCTGCGCAGCGCCGGCGTCCCGGAGGGACGAATCCTCGAGACGCGGCCAGCCCGGTGACGGTGATCGCGCGGCCCTCGACGCGCGGGCCGTCCTCCGGTTCGCTGCAGGCCACCACGCGGCCGGCGCAGGAAGTCGACGCGATCAGCCTGTTTGCCGCTGCCCGCGAGCAGGACCTGGAGGCGGCGCTGTGGCTCCAGCCATCCGCCGGCTTCGCGCTTGTCGGCATCGGGCGCGCCTGGTCCGTGCAAGCCTCCGGCGCCGAACGATTTCAGCGCGCCGCGGCGGCCTGGCAGGATCTCCACGCCGAGGCCGTGATCGACGTCCCGCCCGGATCGCCGCGCGGCGTGGGACCCGTGCTCCTGGGCGGTCTGGGCTTCACGGGCGAGCTGCCCGCCGATGATGATCCGTGGGGCCCGTTCGGCGCCGCGTCCCTCGTGCTCCCAGAGCTGACCTACGCGCGGGCCCACGGGACGTCGT
>CAZKXK010000380.1:0-1913 GCA_964556585.1 uncultured Anaerolineaceae bacterium | reverse complement strand
AACATGCTGCCGGACACGGCGTCCGGCCAGATCGCCATCGAGACCGGCATCCGCGGCCCGAACATGTGCATCGTCACGGCCTGCTCCACCGGCACCCACAACATCGGCGAGGCTGCCGAGCTGATCCGGCGCGGCGACGTCATCGCGATGGTGGCCGGTTCCACCGAAAGCCCGCTCCACGAGCTGATCCATATCGGCTTCTCGAACATGCGCGGCATGGGGACGCCGCGGCCCGGCGAGCCGGAGCAGACCATCTCGCGGCCGTTCGATCTCACCCGTGATGGCTTCGTCCTCGGCGAGGGCGCGGGCGCCATGGTCCTCGAGGACCTCGAGCTCGCCAAGGCGCGCGGCGCCACCATCTACGCCGAGGTGGTCGGGTTCGGCTCGGCGGCCGACGCGTGGGACCTGATCCAGCCCGTGGAGAAGGGGGACGGGATCCGGCGGGCGCTGCTCCAGGCGCTGGAGCGCTACGACGTGCAGCCCGAGTGGATCGACATGATCAACCCGCACGGGACCTCCACGCCCCTGGGCGACCTCCGCGAGGCAGAGGCGTTCTGGGCCGTCTTCGGGGAGCGGACCCCGGAGATCCCGATCAGCGCGACCAAGTCCCTGACGGGGCACCTGATGGGAGCGGCGGGCGCCGTCGAGGCGGTCTTCACCGTTCTCTCGGTCCACAACCAGGCGGTGCCGGGCGTGCCCACCTTCCGCGATGCGGATCCCGAGATCAACCTCAACATCCCGCTCCGGACGGTCCAGCGCGAGATCCGCTACGCGATCTCCGACAACGTCGGCCTGGGCGGCCACAATGGCGCGGTGATCTTCAAGCGGTACGACGGAGACTGACCCGGCCCGCAGCCAACTACAATCGAGCCCGGCCGTCCCGCCGACCTCGCCCGCGGCCGACGCAGCCGGCCTCGACGTCGCATCACCCCGCTCCGCCATCTCGTTCGCTCCCGGAGGAACTCGCCCGTGCCACCCAGCGCCGATCCCGCCCGCCGCGCCGTCGTGACTGGCCTGGGAGCCGTCATGCCGATCGGCAACGACTTCGAGACCTATTGGCGGAACCTGCGCGACGGCGTCTCCGGCGTGAGCAGGATCACGGCCTTCGACCCGGCCGACTTCGAGGTCAAGATCGCCGCCGAGGTCAAGGACTTCCGCGCCGCCGACCACATGGACGCCAAGATGGCCCGCCGGATGAGCCGCTTCATCCACCTGGCGATGGCGGCGGCCAAGGAGGCGCTGGATTCGGCCGGGCTGGATCCCGCGGCGCTGGACCAGGATGCGCGCGACCGGTTCGGCGTGGTCGTCAACACCGGTGGCGGTGGGATCGAGCAGATCGTCGAGGGAACCCACGTCCGGCGGGAACGCGGCCCGCGGTTCGTGTCGCCCTTTGCCATCCCGGCTCTCTCCGGCTCGATGGCCGCCTGCATGCTGAGCATGGAGTATGGCCTCACGGGCCCGGTCATGACGCAGGTGGCGGCCTGCGCCTCCTCCGTGATCGCGTTCCACGACGCGCTCCGGCTCATCGCAACCGGCGAGTGCGACGTCGTGCTGACCGGCGGCTCGGAGGCGCCGATCCTGGAGGTCGGGATCGCCGCGCTCGGCAACATGGGGGCGCTCAGCAAGCGGAACGACGACCCGACCCACGCCTCGCGGCCATTCGATCGCGATCGCGACGGGTTCGTGCTCGGCGAGGGTGGCGGCATGGTGGTGGTGGAGTCGCTGGCCCACGCCCTGGCGCGGGGCGCCACCCCGATCGCCGAGGTCCTGGGCGGCGCGCTGACGTCGGACGCGTTCCACATCTCCGCTCCCGAGCCCACCGGCCGCGGCGCGTCGCGTGCGATGACGCTGGCGCGAGAGCACGCCGGCGTGACCGCGGACGAGATCGACTGGATCGTCGCCCACGGGACCTC
>CAZKXK010000379.1:0-1931 GCA_964556585.1 uncultured Anaerolineaceae bacterium | reverse complement strand
GCCCGGTCCCGATCAGGATCCCGGTCCGCTCGGCCAGCTCACCGTCGAGACGGCCAGGCAGCCCGGCCTCGTCGAGCGCCTGCCGCGCTGCAACGAGGGCGAGCTGGGTGAAGCGGTCGGTGTGGCGCTGCTCCTTGCGGTCGAGGACGCCGGAGGGATCGAAGTCCGGCACCTCGCCGGCGATCCGCGAGGCGACCCGGGCGGGGTCGAACGCCGTGATCGTGGCGATCCCGGAGCGCCCCGCGACCAGGCCGGCCCACGTCGTGGCCACGTCCGGGCCGAGCGCCGTGAGCATGCCGGTGCCGGTCACCACGACCCGCGGCGCGCCGTCCGGCGTGGTCAGGTTCACCGCACCAGCTTCCCGGTGCGGATCGTGGCCGCGCGGTAGACGTCCCCCGGCAGGCCGCGCGCGGCCACGGCGTCGGCGGCGGCAAGCATGTCGAAGGGGGTCCGCTTGATCTCGGCCGTGACGACGCCATCCACGATGTCCACCAGCGCCCACGAGGCGGTGGGGTCGCCGTCGAAGATGTACCCCGCGCTGCCCGCGTTCACGACCACCTTCCAGCCGAAGTCGCGGACCTCGGGGACGTGGGTGTGGCCGCAGCAGATGACCCGGGCGTCGGTCCGGCCCAGGCGCTCCATGAAGACGCTCTCGTCCAGGCCGCGGTCGAAGCCGGCCGTCTGGGAGCCGGGCGACGCGTGGGTCACGAGGACCAGCGTGCCGTCGTCGGCGCGGAAGCGGCGCTCGGCGGGCAGCCGACGCAGCCAGTCCACGCGTTCGGGCCCGATCGCCTCGTGAGCCCACTCGGCCGCGGAGCGGGTCGACTCCGGGACGCCGTCGCCCAGCCACGGGTACGCCGCGCCATAGTCGAAGTCCGCGACCGCGATGTCCGTGTTGCCGGCCACCACGAGCGCGCCGCGCGCCTCGAGCTCGCGGATGCCGTCGATCACGGCCGCCGGGTCCGCGCCGTTGACCGCGTAATCACCGGCGACCGCGATGACGTCCGGGGCGGCGGCCGCGATCGCGACGCGGACCGCGTCGAGCGCCTGCGAGACGCCGTGGATGTCGGAGAAGAGGGCGAGCCGCGTCATCAGCGCAGCACCGAGGCGTCCGGGATCACGAAGCTCAGGGTGGCCTCGCAGCAGACCTCGCCGTCCACGCTGGCCACGCCCCGGCCGCGCCCGAAGCGCCGGCCGAGCTTGTCCATCGTGACCTCCAGGCGGAGGACGTCGCCTGGCTTCACGACACGCTTGAAGCGGCATTCGTCGATGCCCGCGAAGAGCCCGATCCTGTCCCCGAAGCCCTCCTGCTTCGCCACGAAGACGGCCATGGTCTGGGCCAGCGCCTCCACCTGGAGGACGCCCGGCATGACCGGCATCCCCGGGAAGTGGCCCTGGAAGAACCACTCCGTGGCGGTGACGGCCTTGCGCCCGACGATCCGGCGCGCCTCGGGGTCGTACTCGTCGATCCGGTCCACCAGGAGGAACGGCCAGCGGTGCGGGATCAGCTCCTGGATCTCGCGGGTCGTATGGATTGCGTCGGTCACGTGGGGCTCCGGTGCAGGGGTTTCAGTGTCGCCCGGCGAGGACGCGTCGAGCGGGTGGATGGATGCAGGCGTGCACGGGTCAGCTCAGCTCCTCGGCACGAGGAACGCCGCGGTCCCGATGCGATCGATGAGGTTGGTGGTGACGCGTCCCTCGACGAACGCCTCGTTCTCCAGGATGGCGCGGTGGAACGCGCGGTTCGTGGTGATCCCGTCGACGACCAGCTCGTCGAGGGCAGCCTTGGATCGCGCGATCGCGGCCGGGCGATCCGGGCCCCAGACGACGAGCTTGCCGAGCAGCGAATCGTAGAACGGGGGCACGTCGTAGCCGGCATAGAGGTGCGAATCGAAGCGGACGCCCGGCCCGCCGGGCGCGTAGAACCGTTC
>CAZKXK010000378.1:0-1943 GCA_964556585.1 uncultured Anaerolineaceae bacterium | reverse complement strand
GTCGCCGACCACGCGGCACGCTCGATGAGATACCGGGCCGATACCCGACGTTCGCACCGTCGCCGCCTACGGTGGCCCACGCGCCCCGCCGGTGGCGCGAGGTCGCGTACGTGGGCCAGTCCGGCCCGACGTGGGGGCCACAGCCGCGCTATGGCCTACCCGCAGATGGGCGGACGCTGACGCTATCTCGTCCGACGAGCCCCGCCCCAGCACCGCTGCGGTTTCAGCGCGAGGTCGTCAACCGGGCGGGCGTGCTCCTACGTGTGCCACGCGTGCATCGAGATATGGCCAGCCGACCCCGATGCGCCGTTGCAGGGTGGCACGCCGGTCGTGTCGCTCGGCGACAACGGGATCGCCACGACCTGACCGAGGGTCCCCGGCAGCACGAAGGCGAGGGTCACGGGCTTGGCGTAGGCAGCGCCGCAGTAGTTGCCGTCGCTCACTTCGGTCCGCAGGAAGCCAAGCGCAGGCAGGACATGCGTCCCGGCCGTCGTCGACGGCGCGGCGCCGTTGAGCATGACGACCCCATGGGCGCTCACCAGGCGAACCCGCGGGTAGTTGCGGAGGGTGCACGGCACGAACGACGTGTTCACGATCCGCACGTCGGCGATCCGGCTGCCCATGGCGCTCTGCCAGAACGCGATCCGTGCGCTCAAGTGCGCGGCCGTGCAGTCGGGGACCGTCGCGGCCGCTGCCCTTGGGGGCGTGGCGCTCACCGTCAACGCCGAGGACAAGAGGATTCCAATGGCCAGCGCAAGCACGGGTGATCTCTTCATGCGCATACGACGCCGCGGAGAGCGGGATCGTTCAATCCGCTCAGAAGCACCCCTCGCCGCGCCATGGCGCCCCGGGTCGAATGTAGGAACCGCATGACCCAGAGGGGCCGCTCGGCCGTATCCACCCGCCCTCCCCGACGACAGACTGAATGCCAACGGACGGACCGCCTTCGTCGCCGTTCGACGTCGGAAGCGGGGTCCATGCCAGTGGCGCCATCGCTCCCCTGGCGTCGACGGCACGGGACGCACCGCGAACCGAATGGGAGAGCAGATGGATCTCAGCGAGGCGATCTCTGGCCGCCGCTCGACGCGAGACTTCACGGCCCAAGCCGTCGATGAGCAGAGCATCCGCCGTCTGATCGACGCCGCCGTGCACGCGCCGAACGCCTCGAACGGGCAGGAGTGGACATTCACCGTGGTTCGAGATCAGGGCCTGCTGGACCGGATCTCGGACGCTGCCAAGGTCCACCTGCTCGCGACCCTGCCCGCTGGCCCCCGGTCCGACCGGTATCGGACGTCCCTCCGTGACCCGGACTTCCAGATCTTCTATCACGCCCCGGCGCTGATCCTGATCTCGGGGATCGCGCAGGCGCCGTGGGTCGTCGAGGACTGCGCGCTCGCCGCCGAGAACCTGATGCTCGCGGCGCACGGTGAGGGACTCGGAACCTGCTGGATCGGCTTCGCGCAGGGCTACCTGAACACGCCGGAGGGAAAGAACGCCCTGGGCCTGCCAGCGCCGTGGGTGCCCGTCGCGCCGATCATCGTCGGTCACCCGACGACCGTGCCTCCGCCCGTTGCCCGCAAGGAGCCGGAGGTCCGCTGGGTTGGCTGAGTAGGTGCCTCGTACCGTGCACTCCGGACTCCCGCTGACGGCTCGGCCGGGCGAGGCCGGTACCATCGCTCCATGGCCGACCCAGACCACCGCGCCGCGTTCGCGGCGATGACGAAGATGCTCATCACGGACTTCCGCGCCAACGGCGGCCACGTCACGAGCGGCCCCTTCGCCGGCCGCACTGTGCTCCTCCTGACCACGACGGGCGCCAAGAGTGGGCAGGCGCGTCTGGCCCCGCTCGTCTACTCACGCGAGGGCGAGGACTACGTCATCGTGGCCTCGAAAGGCGGCGCTCCGGTCCACCCGGCGTGGTATTACAACCTCGTCGCGAACCC
>CAZKXK010000377.1:0-1962 GCA_964556585.1 uncultured Anaerolineaceae bacterium | reverse complement strand
TGCCCCTCACCCGGCCCGCCCTTGCCGCCTTGGCGACGCTCCAGGTGACGTGGATCTACAACGACTTCTTCTGGGCGCTCGTGCTGATGAATCACGGCGCGAGGTTCCCGATCACGTCCGCCCTCAACAATCTCCAGGGCGAGTTCTTCACGAACAACAACCTTGTCGCGGCGGGCTCCGTGCTGGTCGCGCTGCCGACCCTGATCGTCTTCTTCCTGCTCCAGAAGCAGTTCGTGAGCGGCCTGACCCTCGGGTCGACGAAGGAGTAGTGGGCACTCCCATCCCCTCCCCCTGGGAGGCGCCCGAGCTCACGGGTGTTGGTCGGGTCCCGATGCACGCGGTCCCCCACGGGGACCGCGTGCCGCTCGACGGGCAGTGGCGCTTCCAGCTCCTGGCGCGGCCCGACGCGGATCCCTCGCCCGCGTGGGGCGAGATCGCCGTGCCCGGCTGCTGGACCATGCAGGGCTCGAGCGACCATCCGCACTACCTGAACGTCCGGATGCCCTTCCGGGACCTGCCCCCGCGGGTGCCGGCAGCGAACCCGACCGGCCTCTACGAGCGCGAGGTCGAGGTGCCGGAGCGCTGGGCCGGGCGGCGGATCGTGCTCTACGTGGGGGGGGCGGAGAGCGTGCTGATCGCCCGCGTCAACGGGCGCGAGGCCGGGATCAGCAAGGACTCGCACCTGGCGGCGGAGTTCGACGTCACCGAGCTCGTCCGACCAGGACCGAACACGGTCTCGCTGATGGTGATCAAGTGGTCCGACGCCAGCTACGTCGAGGACCAGGACCAGTGGTGGCACGGCGGGATCACCCGGCCCGTCTACCTGTACGCGACGGAGCCGGTTCACCTTGCCGACGTGCGCGCCATCGCCACGCTCGGGGAGGACCTCGCGAGCGGGGCGCTGGAGGTCCGGGCCGAGGTCGACTTCGCGGGCCGCACGCCCGATCCGGGCTGGACCGTAGAGGCCCGCCTCGGCGATCTGACGGGGCTGCTCACCACGCCGGTGCCCGACACCGGGCGCCACGAGGGCCCACGCCCCAGCCGGCACCGCCGTGTGCTCGCGGACCGCGTGATCTCCTCGGCCCCGCTCACCGAGGAGGAGCGCACCGTTCTCTGGCCGCGGCTCTACGAGGAGCTGGCGCCCGCGTCCGTGGGCCGGGTGACGCTGAAGGCCGATGTCGCGGACGTCTGGCCCTGGTCGTCCGAGCTGCCGGTCCTCTACCCGCTCGACGTGACCCTTCGGTCGCCCAGCGGCACCGTCGTCGAGTCGTTCACCCTCCGGGTCGGCTTCCGGCGGGTCGAGATCGAGGGGCTCGACCTGCTCATCAACCGGAAGCGGGTCTTCATCCGGGGCGTCAACCGTCACGACTTCGACCAGAACACCGGGCGGGTGATCTCCGAGGCGTCGATGCGCGACGACCTGGTGACCATGAAGCGATTCGGCTTCAACGCCGTGCGGACCTCGCACTATCCCAATGACCCGGCCTTCCTGGACCTGTGCGACGAGCTGGGCCTGTACGTGGTGGCCGAGGCGGACATCGAATCCCACGCGTTCATCGACAGCCTTTGCGACGACCCGCGCTACCTGAACGCCTGGGTGGACCGGGTCTCGCGGATGGCGCTGCGCGACAAGAACCACGCCTGCGTGATCGCCTGGTCGCTGGGCAACGAGTCCGGCCACGGTGCCAACCACGAGGCGGCCGCGGCCTGGCTGCGGCGCTACGACCCGACCCGCCCGCTCCACTACGAGGGGGCGATCCGCTGGGACTGGGCCAGCGACCAGGGCGTGAGCGACCTCACCTGCCCGATGTACCCGCCGATCTGGGCGATCACGGGGCACGCGGCCTCGGGACGCCAGCGCCACCCCCTGATCATGTGCGAGTTCTCCCACGCGATGGGCAACAGCAACGGGACGCTGGCCGACTACTGGGACGCGATCGAGCGCACGCCCGGGCTCCAGGG
>CAZKXK010000376.1:0-1972 GCA_964556585.1 uncultured Anaerolineaceae bacterium | reverse complement strand
GAGCGGGCTCGCCTCGCTGTAGTCGTTGGTCAGGATCACCGCGTGGGCGCGCTCGTCCGCGGGCAGCGCGGCGACGACCCCTTCCACCGTCGCGACGAACTGCGGCCAGCCGACCTGGTTGGCCGTGTCCGGGACGGTCGCGGGGAGCGTCGACGCGGCGAACGCGGCAACAGGCAGGATCGGCAGCGTGAGATACGCAATGAGGGCGCCGGACAGCACGGCGACAGTCGCGAAGCCCGCGAGCTTGAGGCGGATGTGGCCACGGGCCAGCCAGCGGTCCAGGAGGATCGCCCCCGCGGCCATGAACACGGACGCGCTGCCGATCGCGTAGTAGGCCTTGCCGCCACTGACGAAGACGAGCACGAGCGCGACGAGGGCGCCGAAGCCAATCGGTCGCCAGGGTGCGGCTGCCTTCGCGACCAGCATCCAGGCCAGGCCCGCGGCGCTCACCGGGAAGAGCAGCGGACCGGTGAACAGCCAGAGCAGCGGGACGACCTGGGCGCGATTGTCGGCCGTGTACCCCGCGATGGCCTGCGCCATGGTGAGCTGCGGCCAGCCGTTGGCCGCCTGCCAGGCGAGGTTGGGGGCCCAGAGCAGGAGCGCGATCACGATCGCCGACCATGCCCACGGCGAGCGCACGACGTCCCAGCGCCGGGAGAGGACGAGCCCCACCGCCAGTCCCGCCCCCAGGAACAGCAGCGTGTCCTTGTTCTCCAGGCCGATCCCGGCCACCAGGCCGACCACGAGCCAGAGGCGCCGATCGCCATCCGCGAGCAGCTTCACCAGCAGCCACAGGATGATCGCCCAGGCAAGCAGGTCCGGATCGGTGGTGGTGTCGAGATGGCCCGCCCCGAGGTAGCCGGAGAGGGCAGCCGTGATCGCCGCGAGGACCTGCGCCCGCCGCGACCCGCCGAGGTCCCGCGCCATCAGCGCGATCAGGACCACGATGAGCGCCATCTCCAGGGCAGGCAGCACCCGCACGGCCGTGGGTGTAACCCCGAGCAGGGCCACCGACGCGGCCGAGAGCAGCGGGGTCAGGGGCGGCTGGTCGACGTAGCCGAACGCCGGGTGCTGGCCCGCCACGACGTAGTACATCTCATCGCCATGGAAGCCGTACTGCGCGGACACGGCCAGCAACCCGGCGAGCATGAGGGCGGCCACGAGGAGCACCGGCCAGAGGACGGCGAGCGACCGCATGCGATGGCCGGACGGACTCGCGTGCGACGTCGTCAAGCTCGGAGCCGGGTCACGACCGCTCGACCAGCTGGTAGGTCACCTTGTAGTAGGTGATGCCGAGGCGCGGCATGCCGTACTCGCCGGAGGCCACGACCCGGTAGCCCTGCCTGGCCATCGCCACGGCGTCGTCCTCCATGTCTCGAGCCGCGGATTCCTGCCAGCCGTGCATCCCGCGCGACGCCATAAAGAACGCAAACGGAACGCTGAGGACCCCAAGGAGGCTCCCGCGTCCATACGTCTTGACGATCACGCGCGGTTTGCCCTTCTTGTACCGACCCACCGTCAACTCTTCCCGTCGCCTGTCATGTCTCGGGGACTCCCTTTTCCTGAGCTACCGGAACGCCGATCACCGTCATTGTCACTCCCGCGGTGCCCGGTTATGAGACCGGCGGCCCGGGCACGTAGATAGCGCTGCTGACGGATGTTTGTCGCGAGATTCGCGGCCACTTCATACGCGTCATGGGCCGCCTCGTGGTTTCCCTCCACCTCGAGGAGATGCGTACGCACAGCCGGGAGGTGATGATCGCCCCGCAGCTGCCCTTCGGCCTCGAGGACATCCAGCCTGCCACACGCGCCAAGGGTCGCTCCGATGAGAAGGGCAGCCGCGATCACGGTGTGGGCCGCGATGCGATCCTCACGATGGACCATGGGACTCGGGGGCTGCGGCGCCTCCAAGGATAGATGTCGGCGGCGGTGCCGCCCCACAGCGAGAGCCGCCACTTCCTCGCCGGCCTAG
>CAZKXK010000375.1:0-2010 GCA_964556585.1 uncultured Anaerolineaceae bacterium | reverse complement strand
CTCGTCCACCACCACGACCGCCCGAGCTTCGACCTGTCGAGCCTGTGCCAGGTGATCATCGGCGGCTCGCCCGCTTCGCCGGCGCTCGTGCGGGCGCTCGAGGAGCAGCTCAGTGTCCAGGCGTTCGTGGGCTACGGGCTCACCGAGACGGCGCCGATCCTCACGCTGGCCCAGCCGCGGCGGGTGCTGACCGACGCGGAGCCGCCCGAGAAGCGACAGGAACGCCAGGCGCTCACCGGCTGGCCGATCCCGGGCGTCCAGATCCGCGTCGTGGACAGCGAGGGGCACGACGTGCGGCCCGACGGCGAGCGGATCGGCGAGATCATGGTGCGCGGCAACACGGTCATGGACGGCTACTACCGCGACCCGGACGCGACCTCGGTCGCCATCCGCGACGGCTGGCTCCGGACGGGCGACATGGCGACGCTCGACGAGGCGGGCTACGTCCTGATCAAGGATCGCTCGAAGGACGTGATCATCCGCGGCGGCGAGAACATCTCGTCCGTCGAGGTGGAGAACGCCCTGGCAGCCCATCCGGCGGTCCTGGAATGCGCGGTCGTGGCCGCGCCGGACGGGACGTTCGGGGAGGCGCCGGTGGCCCTCGTCGTCCTCAAACCGGGCCTGGACGCGAGCGCAAAGGAGCTCAAGCTCTTCTGCCGCGCGCGCCTGGCGCGATTCAAGGTGCCGCGCGAGATCCATTTCCGCGACGCGCTGCCGAAGGGTGGGACGGGCAAGATCCTCAAGGCGGAGCTGCGCGAGCCCTTCTGGGCCGGCCTCGAGTCGCGCGTCCACTGACGGCGCCGGGTCGCCCGTCCCCCGGCGGCTACCCGGTCGGACGGGCTGGCCCCGGCGGTTTCGTCGGCCGCCGACCCCCCTAGGGCAGGAGCTGGCGGAGCGCGAAGAGCACGTTCGCCGGCCGCTCGGCCAGCCGGCGCATGTACCACGGGTACCAGTAGGCCCCGTACGCGATCAGCGTGAAGACGGGGAAGCCCGCACCCTGGAGCCGGACCAGCTCGCGGGCGCGGATCCCGTACAGCATGTGGACCTCCAGCGACGCGCGGGCCACGCCCGCCGTCGCGGCGAAGGTCGCGATCCGCTCCACCAGGCCACTGTCGTGGGTGCCCAGCGCGCACCGTGCGCGGCCGTCGCGGGCCGCGTCCGCGAGCACGAGCGCGAGCGCCTGGTAGGCGGCGTCCACGTCCGACCGTCGCCGGTGGGCGATCGCCGCCGGCTCGTCGTAGGCGCCCTTCACGATGCGGACGGCCGGCTCGAGCGGCAGGAGGCGCCGCAGGTCCTTCGGCGTGCGCTTCAGGTAGGCCTGGAGGCAGATCCCGACGTTCGGATGTGCCCGGCGGAGGCGTTCGTAGAGGTCCACCGTCGCGTCGACATAGGCAGAACCCTCCATGTCCAGCCAGAGCCAGGTCCCGGCGTCCGCGGCGACACCGGCGAGGGCGTCCAGGTGGCGGAAGCACGCCTCCGCATCGATGTCGAGGCCCAGCTGGGTCGGCTTGACCGAGAGCTCGGGCCTGCGTGCCAGGGACGTGGAGCGGTCGAGCAGGGCGCGGTAGTGAGCGGCGACCTCGTCCGCCTCCGCCAGCTCGACCAGGTTCTCGCCGAGCCGTGTGAAGACGATGCCCTGACCGCTGGCCGCCAGGCCCGCGGCCGCGCCGATGGCAGCCTCCGCATCCTCGCCGGGCATGAACCGGCGGACGGCACGCCGCGCGAACCCGAGCCGAGGCAGGTGCTCGCGCAGCCAGGGGTTGCGGGCCATCCAGAGCAGGATCGTGCGCACAGGCAGGTGCTCCCTCGGTGATTCGGTCGTGCGCGATCTTGCCACGCCGGCGCGACCGGGGGCGGGCGATGGCGCGACACCCTTGATGCGGCTTCCCGATCGGCCCGGAATACGGAGTTGGGGCACCTTTCGCGCGGCATGCGCGTTACGGGCATACACGACCACGGACGCCGACGCGGGCCGGCGGCGCTCACCACCGCTGCGCCGACGCGGGTGGC
>CAZKXK010000374.1:0-2011 GCA_964556585.1 uncultured Anaerolineaceae bacterium | reverse complement strand
GAGCGCCTCGTTTACACCGAGGAAGTCGGGGGTTCGAATCCCTCACCGCCCACCATCGTGCGATCGACGGCAGCAACGGGCGCTCCCTCACGTACACTGGGGGAGCGGCAGCCGATCGGCGCCGATCGAACGCGGAGGGCCTGATGGAAGCCGTCATCATCCTGCTGGTCATCGTCGTCGTCCTGGCGGTCGTCGGCGTGCTGATCTACAACGGGCTGGTCGCCCGCCGCAACCGGGTCGACGAGGCAGTCGGCCAGATCGAGGTCCAGCTCAAGCGGCGCCACGACCTGGTGCCGAACCTGGTGGCCGCCGTCAAGGGCTACATGGACTTCGAGCAGGACGTGCTCACGCGCGTCACCGAGGCCCGCGCCAACGCCGTCGCAGCCGGCGCGACGGGACAGATCACGGCCCAGCAGGCGCAGGCCGAGAACACGCTCACCGGTGCCCTGCGCTCGCTGTTCGCCGTCGTGGAGAACTACCCGACCCTCAAGGCGAACGAGAACGTCCTGAGCCTGCAGGAGCAGCTGACCACGACCGAGAACCAGATCAGCTTCTCCCGCCAGCACTACAACGCGACCGTCAACGAGTTCAACACGTCGCTCCAGACCTTCCCGGCCGTGCTCGTGGCTGGCCCGTTCGGCTTCACGAAGCGCGAGTTCTTCGCGGCCGAGCCCGAAGCCCAGGAGGTCCCCGTCGTCAGCCTCCGCTGACATACGGGCCACCAGGAGCTCCGATGGCCGGCACGTTCTACAGCCAGATCGCGGCGAACCGGCGCAACTCGTTCCTCCTCATGCTGAGCCTCGTCGCGTTGCTGGCCCTGCTGGGCTTCGCGATCGGCTACGGCACGACGGGCGACGCCGCCGCCGGGATCGGTTGGCTGGGCATCTTCGGGATCGTCGCGATCATCTCGTCCGTGGCGAGCTACTACTCCGGCGACAAGGTGGTCCTGGGCGTCTCCAAGGCCCGCCGGGTCGACGCGACGAGCCAGCCCCAGCTGATCAACGTGGTCACCGAGCTGACCCTGGCGGCCGGGATCCCGATGCCGGCCGTGTACACCATCGACGACTCTGCGCCCAACGCCTTCGCGACCGGTCGGGACCCGAAACATGCCTCGATCGCCGTGACCACCGGCCTCCTGCAGAAGATGGATCGCGAGGAGCTCCAGGGCGTGATCGGCCACGAGCTCTCGCACGTTCGCAACTACGACATCCGGTATTCGCTCCTGGTGGGCGTGATGGTCGGCACCATTGCCCTCGTGGCGGACTTCTTCCTGCGATTCACGTTCTGGGGAGGCTTCGGGGGGCGCAGGTCTTCGAACGACCGGGAGGGCGGCGGCGGCCTCCAGGTGATCATCTTCGTTCTCGCGCTCGTGCTGGCCGTCCTGGCCCCGATCTTTGCGCGGCTGGTCCAGCTCGCGGTGAGCCGCCAGCGCGAGTACATGGCGGACGCATCGTCGGTGGAGCTCACCCGCAACCCCCAGGGCCTGGAGCGGGCCCTGGCCGCGATCTCGGAGGACCCGGAGGTGCTCGAGGTCGCCAACCGCGCTACCCAGCATCTCTACTTCACGAACCCGATCAAGAAGTTCGAGCAGCGCTCGAAGGGGCTCTTCTCGACCCACCCGCCGATCGTCGACCGGATCAACCGGCTCCGGGCGCTGAGCGGGGAGACACCACTGGACTCGTCCGTCACCGCCGAGCTCGCCGGGCTCGACTGAGGGCCGGCGCACCGGGTGACCACACCGACCGCCGGCGGGCTCGCCCGACCTGACTGTCGCCCAACCTGGGGGTCCGGACCTGTGAGCAGCGAGCCGGTGCACCGGGTGACCGCACCGACCGCCGGCGGGCATGCCGGGTGTGATCTTGCGTCACGGGTTGCGCAGGACGGTGACTCACCGGTCATGTCGGTCACAGGGTGCACGGAGGGAGCCAGAATGACCGCCCCGGCGGTCGCAGTGGTCACGGGGCGCACAGGCGCCCGGCGCTGCGCGACTCCCGGCTGGCCGTTCCTGGCT
>CAZKXK010000373.1:0-2013 GCA_964556585.1 uncultured Anaerolineaceae bacterium | reverse complement strand
AGCGAGCCGATGCAGCCACGGAGCGAGCCGTGCTCGGTGAGGGTGACGAACGCAGCTCCCGGTTGATCCAGCGCGGCGGACGCTTCCGCCGGCGGTGGGGATGCCGCGTCGCCCGATCTCGGGATGTCGGACTCCTGCCGGTTGGCCGGTTTCCGGCTCCGGCGCAGCACTGCCGCGGTCACGGCTTCACGGGCGATCCAGAGCAGCGCTGCGGAGGCCTCCGGGCCAAGCTCGACCGGTTCGGGTAGCCCGGACGACGGGTCGTACGCTGGTGTGGTCCTGCCATTGTCGACGTGGTCTCGCAGGGTGGACACGCGACACCTCCCTTGCGGCAGGCACGCTAGCCGGGGATACCCACCCGGGCCAGAGCACAAGGTCGCGCCGTTTCCGGGCCGGGCGGCACTCGCCGGCATCGTCGCCCCTGCCGAGACTCGGGAGAGACAGGAGTCCACGCGTGCCGTTCGTCAACCCCCTGGCCCGCTCCCCCGCGCGCGCCGCCGTCCCGACCCGACTCGCCGAGTCGCTGCCCGACGGAAGCGTGCGCTGCGGCGTGTGCGCGCATCGCTGCCTCGTGCGGCCCGACCGGACCGGCATCTGCGGCGTGCGCGAGAACCGCGACGGCGTGCTGGTGAGCACGGTCTACGGCGCGGTGGCCGCGACCGGCGTGGACCCGATCGAGAAGAAGCCACTCTTCCACGTCGCGCCGGGGACGCTCGCCTACTCGATCGCCACCCCGGGCTGCCCGTTCCACTGCTCCTTCTGCCAGAACTGGGAGATCGCCCAGGCTCCCCGGCTCGGGACGACAGTGCCCACCCGGCACATGTCGCCCGACAGCGTGGTCGATGCGGCGCTGGACCACGACGCCGCGTCGATCGCTTACACGTACGTGGAACCCACGGTGTTCCTGGAGTACGCGCTGGACACGGCCAGGCGCGCCCGCGCGGCCGGGCTCCTGAACCTCTTCGTCACCGACGGGTACGCGACGCCCGAGGCGATCGGGCTGCTCGCCCCGGTGCTGGACGCGGCGAACGTCGACTTGAAGTCGTTCTCGGACGCGTTCTACCGGCGGCGCTGCGGGGCGCGCCTCGCTCCCGTGCTCGAGGCACTGGAGGCGTATCGCGGCGCGGGCACCTGGCTGGAAGTCACGACGCTGGTGATCCCTGGCGAGAACGACGATCCCGGGGAGCTCCGTGAGCTGACCGCCTGGCTGGTCGAGCATCTCGGGCCGGAGACGCCCTGGCACGTGAGCCGCTTCTTCCCCGCCTTCCGGATGCTGGACGTGCCGCCGACGCCGGTGGCGACCATCCAGCGTGCGGTCGAGATCGGCCGGGAGGCCGGGCTGCTGCACGTGTACGCCGGCAATGCCCCGCAGCTGGGCCTGGAGGACACGCACTGCGCGGGGTGCGGCAAGGTGCTGATCGAGCGGCACGGCTATCGCGTCTTCAACCACCTCGAGGCGGACGGCTCCTGCCCGGCCTGCGGACGGGTGCTCGCGGGACGGGCCCTGGCGCAGGGACCCGGGCATCCGGGTGCGCCGCGCGGGATCCCGTGCGGGTGAGCCGGTGAGCGCACCCGATGCGGGCGCGGACGCGGCGGTGCGCGCTCCCGCGGTCGCCGGGACCTTCTACCCGGCTGACCCGGCGCGGCTCGACAAGATGATCGCGGCGCTGCTGGCAGGAGCGCCGGCCTCGCCCGGGCCGGCGACCGGCGCCCCTCTCGGCATCCTCGTCCCGCACGCGGGGCTCGCCTACAGCGGGCTCGTGGCGGCGGCCGGCTGGCGGCTCGTTCCCGATGGGACCACGGTCGTGATCCTGGGCACGAACCACACGGCGGCCTGGCTCGATGACGTCGGGGCATGGGAGACGGGGGGCTGGCGGACGCCGTTGGGCGAGGTTGCCATCGATACCGCGCTGGCGGCGGAGATCTGTGCGCTGGGGCCGCCGTTCGGGACCGACCGTGGGGCCCACCGTGGCGAGCACTCGATCGAGGTCCAGCTCCCGCTCCTCCAGTCCG
>CAZKXK010000372.1:0-2033 GCA_964556585.1 uncultured Anaerolineaceae bacterium | reverse complement strand
ATCCGCGCCCCGCCGCCAAACCCACCGCTCGTCGCCGTCCCCGTCGCGACCGACGCCGTCGCGACGTTGAAGGGGAGGTACTTCACGATGTCGGGCAGGAAGATCCCCGCGAACGTCTCCCCGAAGTACAGGCCGATCCCGGCGCCGATCCCGGCCAGCTGGCTCCGCGCGAGCGTCGCAATCGCGAAGCCCAGCGCGCCTTCCTCGATGATCGCCACCCAGCCCCGCGCGAATTGCTCGGGCAGGCGTCCCAGGGTTGCCGCGTCGGTGAGACCACCGGTGGATGTCCCGGCCATCGTCGCGCCCACGAGGGCCGCGACCACGCCGATCGCGAACGTCACGACGAGGCCGACCGCGATCACGACGGCGATCGAGGCGAAGGAGAGCAGGGTGTAGCGACTGCGACTCTCGCCGCGGGCCACGGCGTTCTTCAGCGTGCCGAACGTCCACTCGGACCCGGCGACAGCGGCGCCGTAGATGACGGCAAAGAGGCCGCCCAAACCGAGGATGAAGGAGAGGATCACGTCGTAGGCGCCTGGGAACGTGACAAGCGAGAGGGTCGCGGCGCGCTCGGCCGAGGAGGCGCCGGGGCGGTTGGCCGTCGCACCGACGGCGACGACGATGAGGACGAGCAGACCCACCAGGAGACCGAGCGTCACCCACGTGGCCTGGCGCCGCACGAGCTTGCGCAGCCCTGACAGGAAGAGCCTCATGCCACGGACCCCGGTCCGGCGGGGCCCCGGCCGGAACCCGTACCCGCCATCCCGAAGAACGTGCCTTCCCCGCCCTGGACCGGCTCTCCGCCGGTCAGGCCGAGGAAGAGCATCTCGAGGTCGTTTCCCGACTCGAGACCCGTCGCCCAGATGCCGGCCCCTGCCAGGGCGCGGTTGATCTCGCCGGCCCGCTCGGGTGTCGCACGGACCGAGATCCAGCCCGGCTCCGTCACGGACGAGGTCACGCCGTCGGGCCCGCCGAACGCGCCGAGCGTGACGGTTGCCCGCGCGACCTCATCCGGCGCCACGCGGACCCGCACGGTTCCCTCGGAGTTCAGGAGCTGCTGGATCGGGCCCTCTCGGACGAGGCGACCGGCCGCGATGATGCCGACGATGTCGGCCATCTGCTGCATCTCGCCGAGCAGGTGGCTCGACACGAACACGGTCTTGCCGATCGCCGCGAGGTGGCGGAGCGTCTCCCGCATCGCCACCATGCCGGCGGGGTCGAGGCCGTTCGCGGGCTCGTCGAGCAGGAGCAGGGCAGGATCGCTCAGCAGGGCAGCCGCGATCCCCAGGCGTTGCTTCATGCCGAGCGAGTAGGTCGAGACCTTGTCGCCGGCACGATCACGGAGGCCGGTCAGGTCGAGGAGCTCGTCGGTCCGTCCCGCCGCAGTGGGAGCCCCGGTGGCCGCCAGCTCCCGGAGGTTCTGACGGCCGGACAGGAATGGATAGAAGGCCGGGGACTCGATCAGCGCGCCCACCTCGAAGAGGCGATGGCGGTCGCGCCGCCCGAACGGCCGGCCGAGGAGCTCGATGCTCCCGGCATCAGCGTGGATGAGGCCCGTGAGCAGGCGCATGGTCGTCGTCTTGCCGGCGCCATTCGGGCCGAGGAAGCCGTACACCGTGCCCTTCGGCACCGACAGGTCGAGTCCCGCCAGGGCGATCTGAGAGCCGTAGCTCTTGCGAAGCCCTCGCGTCGCGAGCGCGAGACCGTCCGTGCCCGTCATGCGTGCCCCTTCTCCGATACCGGGTGACGGCCAGCATCGGGTCGCGGCCGCGGACCCGACTCCGTCCGCGACCGGCAGGTCAGTGTCTGTCTGGTCGTGACGCTTGTGCTGGCAGATGGCAGGCTACATCGATACGGTCACGGCCACTCTTTTCTCACCGACGATGGTTGGCAGGCGCCGCGAATCCGACACAGCTTCGCGGCCTCTTGCCAGCCTTCGGCTCCACGCCTACGCACCCTCGTCTGGATCAGCCCGAGACGCGCTCAGAACAGCCCGATGCCTCCGAGCAGGTTCTGGATCGGTGACTGGTCAC
>CAZKXK010000371.1:0-2055 GCA_964556585.1 uncultured Anaerolineaceae bacterium | reverse complement strand
TCGCCTGGCTGCGCCGCGTCCGCGACCGGATCGACCGGGAGTACGCGGAGCCGCTGGATGTCGAGTCGCTCGCCCGCGGCGCGCACATGTCGGCCGGGCACCTCAGCCGCGAGTTCCGACTCGCCTATGGTGAGTCTCCGTACAGCTACCTGATGACGCGGCGCATCGAACGCGCGATGGCGCTCCTGCGGCGTGGCGACCTCAGCGTCACCGACGTCTGTTTCGCGGTCGGCTGCTCGTCGCTGGGCACGTTCAGCACTCGGTTCAGCGAGCTGGTCGGCATGCCGCCCAGCGCCTACCGGCGCGACGCGGCGGGCGTGACGACGGGGATGCCCCCATGCGTGGCGAAACAGGTCACCAGACCGATCAGGAATCGAGAAGCGCAGGTCGCGGAGCCACACCTAGCATGACCGCCATGGACATCACCATTCACGCCACCTCCCTCCCGCACGACGACGCAGATGCCTCCCTCGCCTTCTATCGCGACGTCCTCGGCTTCGAGGTCCGCAGCGACGTCGGCAAGGGTCGGATGCGCTGGATCACGGTCGGCCCCCCGGACCATCCCGGGACGTCGATCCTCCTGGCGCCGCCGGCCGTGGACCCCGGCATCACCGACGACGAACGCCGCACCATCGCCGAGATGATGGCGAAGGGCACCTACGGGTGGATCCTCCTGGCCACCAGCGACCTCGACGGCGTCTTTGCGCGGCTGGAGGCCGGCGGCGCCGAGGTCGTCCAGGAGCCGACCCAGCAGCCGTACGGCATTCGTGATTGTGCCTTCCGCGATCCCGCGGGCAACCTGATCCGGATCCAGGAGCTGCGTTGAGCCATGAAAGACACGCCGAAGCCCGCCGGGGCCGCCACCGCGATCGACACGGCGTCCAAGGGATTCACGGCCGAAGAACGAGCCGCGATGCAGGAGCGCGCCCGGGAGCTGAAGGCGGAAGCGCGCCGCGGCCCGCGCGCGAAGAAGAACGGGGCAGACGGCGAACGCGAGGTGCTCGCCAAGATCGCCGAGATGGCGGAGCCGGATCGCTCGATGGCGGAGCGGCTCCACGCGATCATCAAGGCCGCCGCGCCGGCCCTCTCGCCCAGGCTCTGGTACGGGATGCCGGCCTATGCGAGGGAGGGCAACGTCGTCTGCTTCTTCCAGGACGCGGCGAAGTTCAAGGCGAGGTACGCGACGCTCGGCTTCAGCGACAAGGCGAAGCTCGACGATGGCGCCATGTGGCCGAGCTCGTACGCGCTGACCGAGCTGACCGCCGCCGACGAGGCACGGATCGCTGCGCTGGTGAAGAAGGCGGTGAGCTGAGGTCCCGGCAGGGCGGCCGTAACGGTCTGCGCCGGCCTGCGCGCCTCATGGTCGGCGATGTGGCCGGCGCTTCGGACGATCTTTTCGCGTCCCGATTCGTACGTCACCAGCGGGTTCACCAGGCGCCCGCTTGATGCTTCAAGCGGGCTGATCGGGCTCCCACAGCTCGATTTGATTGCCCTCCGGATCATCGATGCGGGCGAAGCGCCCGACGCCAGGCATGTTCCATTCCGGGTCGGTGGTCACGGCGATCCCCGCTGCGCGGAGCGTCGCGCACAGGCTGTCGAGATCGTCCACGCGCAGGTTGAGCATCCATTGGCGATCCGCGGCGAAATAGTCCGTGTCGGCCGCGAACGGTGCGAACACGCTGGGCCCCGCCTGCGTATCCCACGTGCCGTAGGGCGCCGAGCCCACGCCGAGATGCTCGACGTACCAGGCGCGCGTCGCCTCGGGATCCTTCGCGCGGAAGAAGAATCCGCCGATCCCGGTCACGCCCATCCTCGTCTCCCCGTCATCCCGTAACCGAAGCCGGCAGGACCAGAATCGTGCCATCGGCCACTGTGCACGCTACTGTCTCGGCTCGTACCGCATCGCCACCGCCCCCGAGCCGTACTCCAGCCGGCTCACGAGCTTCAGGTCGACATACTTCGACAGCCCCGCGAACAACGTCGGCCCATGGCCCGCCAGCCTGGGCTGCACCACGAACTCGTACTCATCGATCAATCCCAGCTCCGCCAACGCCA
>CAZKXK010000370.1:0-2086 GCA_964556585.1 uncultured Anaerolineaceae bacterium | reverse complement strand
CAGTCGACCGTCGATCGTGGCGAGCGGGATTGCCCGCGCCGCGGCCAGGTCGAGATATGCCGCGTCGTAGGCCGAGAGGTCGTAGGTCCGGGCGGCCTCGAGGACTCCGCCGACCGCGGTCGTCAGCTCGACCGGAGCGATCTCGACCGGGAGAGCGGCGAGAAGCGCCCGGAGTCTGGGGAGATCGGTGGCGTCGAGGCGGCCGCGCCGTTCAGCCGTTCGCAGCGCATTCGCGACCTCGAGCGGCCAGTGCGCTGGCGCCAGAGCCGTCTCGCGTTCCAGGCGACCGAGGACGTCGTCCGCGTCGCCGCTGGCCTCGTCCACGAAGCACCACGCCAGTGCCACCGAGGCATCGATGACGAACATCAGCGCCTCCCGTCGTCGATCAGCTCCCGGATCGTCACGCCACGTAGATCGTGCCGGTCCCGAAAGGCACGCAGGCCGGCGACGGCCTCTCGCACCCCCGCAGTGCCGCTCTCGACGGCCGGAGCAAGCACGGCCACGGGGACACCATGTTTCGTGATGGTGATGGTCTCCCCGCGCGCCACCTCGCCGAGGAGACGAGGAAGGTTGGTCTTGGCCTCGTATGAACCGATCCGCCGCATCTCGCCTCCGACTGGTCTACGACCAGTCTATCGCAGGTGAGGCACTCCTGCCGCACGCGAGGCAAATCGGAGGGCGGGTGCCCCGGTCGATCGTCGCTCGGGACCGGGGCGATCGCTGCTTCGTACCGTGCCGGGCAACCATTGGTGCCCACGTGGCGGGCGGTCAGTGGTGGCAGGCCCCCGGGGCGCCCTCGGACTCGGCGGTGCGGAAGGAGGAACCGCATCCGCACGCGGCGACCGCGTTGGGGTTGTTGACTGTGAAGCCGGCGCCCATGAGCGTGTCGACGTAGTCGATCTGCGAGCCGGTCAGCAGGTCGAGGCTCTTCGTGTCGACGTAGACCTTGATCCCCTGCGACTCCAGGACCCGGTCCTCGGCGGTCGGCGCGTCCTCGATCATCATCCCGTAGCGGAAGCCGGAGCAGCCGCCCGAGTAGACGTAGACGCGCAGGCCGACGTTCGGGTTGGCCTCCCCGGCGGTGATCTCGCGGAGCTTGCCCGCGGCAACGTCGCTCAGGCTCAGGATGGTCGAGCCGGTGTCGATCATGAGGAAGCGTCCTCCTTGGGACGAAAGGGGGGCGAAGTGAGGCACCCAAATCGTAGGCGGTCCGGCGTTTTTCGACAAGAGCGCCGTGATAATCGGCACCGGCGAGCAGCGGAAGGGCCGCGGCCCCACGCGGCCCGCAGCCTCAGCGGCCGAAGCGCCGCCCGCGGAGCTGGTACGTCCGGATCGCGCGCAGGAAGTCGAGCTGGCGGAACGCCGGCCAGTACGCGTCGCAGAAGTAGAACTCGCTGTAGGCGCTCTGCCAGGGCAGGAACCCCGACATCCGCACCTCGCCCGAGGTGCGGATGATGAGGTCGGGATCGCTGGAGCCGCGGGTGTACAGGTGTGCCTCCAGCTGTTCGGCCGTCAGGGCATCCGCGAGCCTGTCGGGCGTCACGCCGTCGGCGAGGAGCGACCGGATCGACGCACGGGCCGCCTCGACCAGCTCGTCGCGGCCCGAATAGCCCAGCGCCAGCGTGACGCGGAGCCCGGGCCGGCCGGCCGTCTCCGCCTCGCCGCGCTCGGCGGCCTCGCGAAGCCGCTCCGGGAGGAGCTCGCGCCGCCCGATCACCCGGAGGCTCATCTCCAGCCGCTTCACCTTGTCGCGCTCGGAGAGGGCGGTCAGCGTCTGGCGGGCGATCTCCGTGATCACCTCGACCTCCTCGGGCGCCCGGTCCAGGTTCTCCAGCGACAGTGCCCAGAGCGTGACTTCGTGGATCCCGAGGTCGCTGCACCAGTCCAGGAGCTCGATCGCCTTGTTGGCGCCGTGGCGGTGCCCGACCCCGGCGCCGCCGCCTAGCTGGCGCGCCCAGCGGCGGTTGCCGTCCATGATCAGCGCGACGTGCTCCGGGACCTGCCGGGACAGAACCTCCGCGCGGAGCCGCGCCGTGTACGCGCGGTACACCGGGGCGAGCGCCGCCTGGCGGGCGACCGTCGATGC
>CAZKXK010000369.1:0-2091 GCA_964556585.1 uncultured Anaerolineaceae bacterium | reverse complement strand
CGCCTTCTCGGCGGGCGGCGCGAGGTCGATCGTGGTGGTGCGGGCCATCGAGTGAGGATACCCCGGCGGCCGGGCCCGGGCGGGCACCGGGGGTGGACCCGGCGGGCTGACGCGTGCCGCGGTCTCGGGTCGACTCCGGAGTTGCTCAGGCGCCGCGGGCGGCCTCGCGGACGAAGGACCGGGCCCGCTCGATCGCCCGGCCCGCGGCTCCAGGGTCGCCCACGTCGAGCCCGAGATCGGCCGGCGCGCGGCGGAACCAGGTGCGCTGCCGCCGTGCATACGCGACGTTGCGGGCGACGTTGGCGGCCAGGTAGCCGGCGCGCGCGATCTTCCCGTCGAGCAGGTCCCACGCCTCGCGGTACCCGATCGCGGTGAAGGCGGGCAGCGAGGTCGGATAGCGCGCCCGCAGGCCCTCGGCCTCGGGGAGGATCCCGCCGTCGAGCTGGGCCGCTGCCCGCTTCGCGATCCAGGTGCGATGCGTGGCGCGATCGGCGAGATCCAGGGACACGCGGAGCACGGGGCCGCCATAGCCGCGCGGCGCCGGCAGGGGGCCATCGCCCCGGAGCGTCGCGATCTCGAGCGCGCGCAGGACGCGGCGCGGGTTGCGCAGGTCGACGCGCGCGGCCAGGCCGGGCGCCAGGTCCCGGAGGCGTGCGACGAGCGCCCCCAGGCCGGCGGCCGCCAAGTCTGCCTCCAGCGCGGCCCGGACGCCCGGATCCCAGGGCAGCGCGTCGAGATCCATCCCGTCCGCGATCCCTCCGAGCCAGAACCCCGTGCCCCCGACGAGGACGGCGACCCCGCCCCGGGCGGCGATGACGGGCAGCACCCCCGCGACGTGGGCGGCGAAGTCCGCCACCGAGAAGCGCTCGTCGGGGTCGGCAAGGTCAAGGCCGTGGTGCGGCACGCCGCGGCGGTCGGCGAGCGTCGGCTTCGCGGTCGCGACGTCGGTTCCGCGGTAGACCTGGCGCGAGTCGGCCGAGATGATCTCGGCCGGGGCGCCATCCGTGCGCAGCGCGAGCGCGAGGCGCACCGCGAGGTCGGTCTTGCCCGTGGCGGTCGGCACGCCGATGACGACGAGCGGCGGGCGTCGGTCGGGCGCGCTCCCCTCCCCCGTCGTCAGGCCAGGATCCCCCGCAGGCTGTATGGCCCGGCGGCCTCGATGCGCACGTCGACTATGCCGCCGAGGAGTGAGGCCGGCCCGGCGAGGTGCACGAGCCGGTTCTCGCGCGAGCGGCCGGCGAGGCGAACCCAGCCGTCCGCCAGGGGCGCGGCGAACGGGTCCCGGCCGGCCAGCGTCGCGGGCGCCGGCTCGTCCGCTCCGTCGTCGTGGTCGTGGACCCGCCCCTGCTCCCGCGTGTCGACGAGGACCGAGGCGACGCTCCCGATGCGCTCGCGATTGCGGGCGAAGCCGATCGCCTCCTGGCGGGCCAGGAGGAGGTTCAGGCGCTCCTTCTTGACTGCCGCCGGCACGTCGTCGGGGAGCCTCGTCGCCGGCGTGCCCGGGCGCGGCGAGAAGGCGGCCGCGAAGACCTGGTCGTAGCGCACCGTCTCGAGCAGGCGCAGGGTGGCCTGGAATTGGGCCTCCGTCTCGCCGCAGAAGCCCACGATCACGTCGGTGCTGACGGCCAGGCCCGGGATCGCTTCGCGCATGCGCTCCAGGCGCTCCTGGTAATGCGCGACGGTGTACTGGCGCCCCATCCGTCGGAGGACCTCGTCGTCGCCGGATTGGACCGGGAGATGGAGCGCCGCGCAGACCGACGGCGTGCGGGCCATCGCGTCGACGAGACGGTCGGACAGGTCCCAGGGGTGCGACGTGATGAATCGCAGGCGGGGAACGGCCGGCCGTCCGTCGGGACCGCGCAGGGAGCCGATCGCCTCGATCAGCTCGGCGAGATCGGGCCGCGACGCGCGATCGATTCGCTGCCCGGCCCGGCGAGCCTCGGCCACGTGGGCGAAACGGCCCTCCGCCGGCAGGTCGTGCCCGTAGCTGTTGACGTTCTGGCCGAGGAGCGTGATCTCGCGGTAGCCCGCGGCGGCGAGCGACCGCGCCTCCTCGACCACCTCGTCGAACGGCCGGCTCCGCTCCGGTCC
>CAZKXK010000368.1:0-2110 GCA_964556585.1 uncultured Anaerolineaceae bacterium | reverse complement strand
GTGGTGGGTGGGCCCCAGGATGAGGCCACCGCGCCGGCCGATCGTGTCCAGTCGAGTCCCGACCTCGGCCCGCACGTCCTCTGGCGTGCCGAAGGGCAGGGTGTGCTGCTCGTCGAGGGAGCCCCAGAAGCACAGGCGGTCACCGAAGCGGCGCTTCAGCTCGGCGGGATCCAGGCAGGCCGGTTGGACCGGGTTGAGGACGTCGAGGCCGATCTCGATGAGGTCCGGGATGACGTCCCAGATCATCCCGTCCGAGTGGTACGCCACCTTGACGGCGGGATTGATCGACTTGACGCGGGCGATCAGCTCGGCCATCCGCGGCTTGAGGTGGCGCCGCCAGAGCGCCGGGGAGATCAGCATACCCGTCTGCATCCCGACGTCGTCGCCGGTCCAGATCATGTCGACGCCCATCGCCGTGAGGCGCTCGGCAGCCCGGAGGTGGTACCGGAACGGGATCTCCAGGATCGCCTCGGCGATGTCCGGCTCCGTCACCAGGTCGATCATCAGTTGCTCGAAGCCGCGCAGCGCCCAGGCTGTCTCCCAGATCGTGGTGACCGTGACACCCACCATGTAGTACTCGCCGCCGAGCTGCGCGATGACGCGCCCGGCTTCCTCATAGAGCTCCGGCCGGTCGGGATCCGGAGCCCGGTAGGAGGCGATCGCCGCGTCGCTGGCAAGCGGCCTGCCGACCATCTCGGTGTAGTGGCCGATGCCGAACGGGGTCTCATAGGGCTGGGCGCGCCAGGTTACGCCCCATTCATCCGTGTAGATGTCGGTGCCCTGGTAGTACGAGTTCGCCCAGCCGACCCAAGTGAGGATGAGGTCCTCGTCGAGGGCGAGCTCTAGCTCGTACGTGTTGCCGCCGCCGTGCGGGTTATGGCTGCCGGGATCGGACCGGGCAACCAGGCCGCGCGCCTCGAGGTCCGCCCGCAATCGCACCGCGAACTCCGGCGTGAAGCTGATCTGCATGGGGTAGCGATCGGGCTCCTCGTGGGAGAGCGCGGTAGCGACGCGATCGCGGTGACGCACCGGGGTCGTCCGTGGGTTGTCGTTCACCGGATCAGTGTGGCAGCGTCGACCGCGGCGTGGGGCCCGGGCGGTACCGTAACGCGCGGAGCGGTGCCCGCGGGGCCGGGCAACGCCGTAGAGTGGCCCCGGCACACGGCGAGTCCGCCGGCCGCCCCGCGCAGCTGGAGAGCCCCTGATGACCCCACGAGAGCGCGTTCGGCGCGCCCTCGCCCACGAGGAGGCCGATCGCGTCCCGATCGACCTCGGATCATCGATCGTCACCTCCATCACGAAGGCCGCCTACGTCCCGCTCATGGCACACCTCGGCCTGCCGGACGGCGTGGTGACGATCCACGACGAGGTCCAGCAGCTCCCGTACCTCTCCGAGACCCTCCTCCAGCGCTTCGCGATCGACACCCGGATGGTCCAGTTGCCGCCGGCCCACGTCACGGGCGTCGAGATCCTCGACGAGGACGAGCACTGGGCGATGTACGATCGGTGGGGCTCGAAGCTGCGGATGCCCAAGGCGAGCCCGCTCTACTACGACTGGGTCGAGTTCCCGATCCGCGACCTGACCCTGGAGGCGCTGGACGGATACCGCTGGCCGCAGCCCGACCCTCCGGAGGTCGTCGCGGCGCTCCGCGGACGGGCGGCGTGGCTCCATGACCAGACGGACTTCGCGCTCGTCGGGAGCGGCATCATCGGTGGTGGGATCTTCGAGCAGCCCTGCCGGACTGTCGGACTGGAGCCGTTCATGATGGCGATGGTCACCGACCGCCCGTTCGCCGAGCGGCTGATGGACCGGATCACGGACATCTACATCGAGTCCGTGGATCGCTACCTCGAGGCGGTCGGCGAGTTCATCGACGTCTTCACCTACTGGGATGACGTCTCCACCCAGGACGGATGGATGATCAGTCCCGAGATATACGCCGCGCTCGTGAAGCCGCGCCAGAGGCGGCTCTTCGAAGCCATCAAGCGCCGTACGAACGCCAAGCTCTTCTACCACTGCTGCGGCGCCGCGTCGGGGCTCTACCCACACCTCATCGAGATCGGGGTGGACATCGTCAACCCGGTCCAGGTGAGCGCGCGCGGGATGGAT
>CAZKXK010000367.1:0-2111 GCA_964556585.1 uncultured Anaerolineaceae bacterium | reverse complement strand
GACGCGACTAGATGACGTGGGCCAACCAGAGGATCACCAGCACGATCACGATCACTCCGACGATTCCGACGCCGCCGTTTCTTGAGTACATCTCGATCTCCCGTTCCGTTACCAGGAAGGCCCTTCATTCGCCTTGCGGACACCGAGCCCGCGGCTCGCGCGGACAAGCGCCGCTCGCCAACCCGAGTGTGCTGTCAGCACGCGCCGGAGTCATGAAGGGTCGTCATCTCGGGCGGGAGGCACCGCGCCGAGCTGGCGGCGGCGCCGTGGACTGTAGACTCGCCCGTGATGGCCAACCCGCCCGGCAGAACGGCCGCCGCCCTCCTGGTCGAATGCCTCGCCGCCGAGGGGTGCGAGTACGTCTTCTCCGTGCCGGGCGAGGAGACGATGGACATCCTGGAGGCGCTCAGCCGCCAGGATGCCGTCCGCCATATCACGACACGCCACGAGCAGGGTGCGGCGTTCATGGCCGACGTCTACGGCCGCCTTACCGGCCGGGCGTCGGTCGCCATGTCAACCCTGGGTCCGGGCGCGACGAACCTCGTCACCGGGATCGCCGACGCCTACCTGGATCGGGCACCGATGGTCGCGCTGACGGGCCAGGCCGGCTCCGACAAGACCCACAAGGAAGCCCACCAGTTCGTCGACATCGTGCGAATGCTGGAGCCCGTCACCAAGTGGAACCAGCGAGTCGGCCAGACGGCCGCGATCCCGGAGATCATGCGCAAGGCGTTTCGCGTCGCGCAGCTGGCGAAGCCGGGCCCGACCCACGTGGAGCTGCCGGAGAACCTGGCCGCGATGATGGTGGACGCCGACATCCAGCCCATCGCACCCACCAACGCCTACTTCCCGGAGCCCACCGACGAGGCGATCGCCCACGCGGCGCAGCTGCTCGCCGGATCGAGCCGGCCGCTCGTGCTGGCCGGCAACGGCGTCATCCGGCGCCGAGCCGCCCCCGAGCTGCGGGCGTTCGCCCGCGGGCTCCACGTGCCGGTGGCCGCGACGTTCATGGGAAAGGGCGCGATCGACGACCGGAGCCATCTCTCGCTGATGGCCGTCGGGCTCCAGGCGCGCGATCACGTCCTGTCCGGGTTCGACCGCGCCGACATCGTGGTGGCGGTCGGATACGACCTCGTCGAATACGCGCCGGATCGCTGGAACCCGGACGGGCACAAGCGGATCGTCCACATCGACACCCAGCCGGCCGAGGTGGACGCGTTCTACCAGCCGGAGGTGGAGCTCATCGGCGACATCGGCGGCACGCTTCGCCGTTTGCTGGAGGCGATCCTGCCGTACGGCATCGCGGGACGTGACGCGGGCCAGCGCCACGCAGCTCGCGAGACCCTCGTCCACCAGGACCTGCGGACCGCGATGCTCGCGGAGCTGGGCGCCTACGAACACGACGACGGGTGGCCGATCCGGCCCCAGAAGGCCATCGCGGACCTGCGCCGCGCGCTGCAGCCGTCCGACATCGTGGTCAGCGACGTGGGGGCCCACAAGATCTGGGTGGCGCGGCTCTACCAGGCCTACGAGCCGAACACCGTGATCATCTCCAACGGCTTCGCGGCGATGGGAATCTCGCTGCCGGGTGCGATCGCGGCCAAGCTGGTCCACCCCGACCGGCGCGTGGTGGCCCTCTGCGGCGACGGGGGGTTCCTGATGAACTCGCAGGAGCTGGAGACCGCGCGTCGGATCGGCGCGAACATCACGGTGGTGGTCTGGCGGGACAACGGCTATGGGCTGATCGACTGGAAGCAGCGCACGGAGTTCGGCCGCCCGTTCGGCGTGGAGTTCACGAACCCGGACTTCGTGGCCTACGCGCAGTCGTTCGGGATGGCCGCCTTCCGGCCGGAATCCGCGGCAGACCTCTGTCCCACGTTGATGCGGGCGCTGGACCACGCCGGCCCGACGCTCGTCGAGGTCCCCATCGACTACCGCGAGAACCTGCGCCTGACCGAGCGCCTGGGCGCCCTCGCGCACCGGGGATGAGGTGCGACGCGTCACCGTCCCGGGCGCACCCGATCGGTGGTGCCTGGCGGCGGTTCCGGACCTGGTCCCTCCCGGGGGACCGACGATCGTCCTGGGCCTCCACGGCAGCCGCTCCGGCGCCG
>CAZKXK010000366.1:0-2116 GCA_964556585.1 uncultured Anaerolineaceae bacterium | reverse complement strand
CGAGGCCGACGGGCTCGTCGTCAGCGCGGCGTGCCAGGAGGACGCGCGCGTCTCCTGGGCCACGCTCACCGATTCCGGTTTCGCACGGCTGCGTGACGCCTCGCCCGTGCACCTGCGCGGCGTCGAGACCCACTTCCTTGCCCGCATCCCGGACGGAGACCGCGAGGCCTTCATCCGCGCGCTGGAGACCGTGGTGAACGGGCTCCGCAGCGCGGCCGGACCGCCGCAGCCCCCCTGCCCGACCCCGGAGCCCTGACGGGCGCACCCGAGCCCGACCGACCGGCCGTGACGCGCGGCGCGCTCTACGTCGGGACGAGCGGTTTCGCGTACCCGGGCTGGGTCCCGGCCTTCTACCCGGCGGCAACGCGCGGCGACGCATTCCTGGCCGCATACGCGGAACACCTGCCCGCCGTCGAGCTGAGCACGACGTACTACCGGCAGCCCTCGTCGGACCAGGCGGCAGCCTGGGCTGCCCGGACCACACCAGGGTTCCGCTTCAGCGTCAAGCTGCTCCGGACGGGCGTCCTCCGCGCCTACGCGACCGACCCGGGCGGCACGCTCCCGTGGCTGCTCGCTCCGCTCGCCGGCTTCGGCACCCGCCTGGGCACTGCGCTCGCACGCATCCCCGCCGACCGGCCCCGTGACGACGCTCGCCTCGCGGGGCTGCTTGCCGCGTGGCCGCGCGGGGTGCCCCTGGCGCTGGAGCTCCAGGACCCGGCCTGGCACGTGGACGAGACCTTCGCAATCGCGGGCGCCGCCGGCGCGGCGATCGTCTGCACCGAGACGGACGATGCCCCCGACCCGCCGCTGACGGTGACCGGACCGTTCGTCTACCTGCGGCTGCGACGCGAGCGATACGGGACGGCCGACCTGGACGCGTGGGCCGCGCGCGTGGAGCCATTTCTCGCCGACGGTCGTGACGCGTTCGTCTTCTTCCGCCACGACGCGCACGGCGCGACGCCGGGGCTGGCGGCAGCGCTCGCCGCGAGGCTCCCGGAGTACGCTCCGGGCAGCGATCTCGCCACCAGGACGGAGGACCGCACATGACGGACATCATCCGGATCGGGCTGGTCGGGGCCGGCGGAATCGCCCGCTCCCGGCACGTGCCGGGCCTGCGCGCCATCACGGGCGTCGAGATCGCCGGTGTCGTGGCACGCTCCCCGGCCAGCACCCGTCGCGCGGCCGATGAGCTGGCCATCCCGACCGCCTACGCGGGCTGGGAGGATCTCGTCGCCGACCCTTCGATCGATGCCGTGGTCGTCGCCACCTGGCCGTACCTCCACGCGCCGGTCACGATCGCCGCCCTGGCGGCCGGCCGGCACGTCCTCTGCGAGGGCCGCATGGCGATGGACGCCCTCGAGGCCCGGGCGATGCTGACGGCATCGCTGGCGCGTCCGGACCGTGTCGCGATGGTCGTGCCGGGCCCGTTCAGCTTCTTCGCCGACCGCGCCGTGCAGCGCCTGATCCGCGACGGGTCGATCGGGACGCCGCGCACCTTCCGGGCCACCTGGGCGGGCGCGGTCGCGGCGACGGGCCACGACCAGTGGCGCCGGGAGCGGCGCTTCAGCGGCAACAACGTGATGACGCTCGGGATCCTCTACGAGTCCGTCGCGCGCTGGCTCGGCCAGGCGACCGAGGTGGGCGCGGTGCTGGAGAACTTCGTGCCATGGCAGGCGGGCCCCGACGGAGGCCGGGTCCCGGCCGACATCGCCGACCATGCGATCGTGATCGCGCGGTTCCCCGGGAATGTCGTCGGCACGTTCGAGGTCTCGGCCTGCGCCCACTTCACGCCACCCAACGCCGTCTCGATCCACGGGGACGAGGGGAGCCTCCTGGTCGATCTCGGCGCGCAGCAGGTCAGCCTGGCCCGGCCAGCGGCGTCTTCCCCGGTGCCGGTCGAGGTCACGGCGGCCGAGCGGGGCACGTGGCGGGTCGAGGAAGCGTTCGTGGCCGCCATCCGCGGCCTCGAGCCGGTCACGCTCAACGACTTCACGACGGGCCTCGCCTACATGACCTTCACCGACGCGGTCCACGCCAGCGCGGCGTCGGGGAGGCGCATCGCGCTGTAACGGCATCGCGCTGTAACGGGAGCAGCACGCCCGTGGTGACCGCGCCC
>CAZKXK010000365.1:0-2133 GCA_964556585.1 uncultured Anaerolineaceae bacterium | reverse complement strand
AGCTGACGATCCAACCAGGTCCGCCCCCGTCCGCGGCGGACCTGGGTCTCACCGACGGCACGCCGGGGCCTGGGGCGGCTGCCAACCCTGCCCTTCAGAGCCGGTTGCCTGGCCGCCGCCTGGCGACGGTGCGGGCAGTGTATGAGCGTGGTGGCTCATACTCACGGACCTGATGAGGGCTGCACCGCAGGAGGGCTGGACATGCTCACCGTCGAGATCCCGGACGCCGATCCCATCCGGCTCGAGCACCTCGTCCTCGACATCAACGGCACCCTGACGAACCGCGGCGAGCTGATCGACGGCGTGGCGGAGCGACTCGAGAAGCTGGCAGGCGACCTCGGGCTGCACATCCTCACCGCGGACACCCTGGGCACCGCGATCGCCCTGGGGGACCGGCTTGGCGTGTCGGTCACGATCATCCGAACCGGCGCCGACAAGGCCGCGTTCGTCCGGCGGATCGGCGGCCACGGCACGGTCGCGATCGGCAACGGGCGCAACGACGAGGCGATGCTGCACGCGTCTCGGCTGGGGATCGCGATCCTCGGGCCGGAGGGTGCGGCTGGCCCGACGCTGGGGGTGGCGGATGTCGTGTGCCGCTCGATCACGGATGCCCTGGACCTGCTCCTCGATCGGCGGACGCTCGTCTCGACGATCCGGGCCTGAGCGCCGCGATCGGGAGGACGGCGAGAAGTCCTCGATCCGCTCCGCCATACGCCCGCTGCACTCTTCCCAGCGCCGCGGGGGCCCGCTCGACGTGCGGGGATTGATCTCCATCGCGTAGCGGTGAACGCCGGAGCGCTCGGTCGTGTAGTCCATGTGCTACAGTCTCGACCATGGAACGGATCGCTCTTCGGGAGCTGAGGAACCAGGCGAGCCGGGTAGTGCGGCGGGCGCGCGCCGGTGAGCGGCTCATCATCACCGTGGATGGCGTCCCGGCGGCGGAGATCGGACCGGTCAGGGCAGCGGAGCGGGCCACGAGCCTCGACGAGCTGATCGCGACCGGTGCCGTCGTGGTCGCCCGGACCCGGACGCCACCGCCTCCGCCCAAGCCGGCGCGCGCTCCGTCGGGCCGATCGAGCTCGGACGTGCTCGCTGAGCTGCGCGAGCGCTGATGCTCTTCCTCGATACCTCGGCGCTCGTCAAGCGTTATGCCGACGAAGAGGACACGGAGTTCGTCGTGCGGCGGATGGGCGAGGATCCGGAGTGGGTGGCATGTTCAGTGGCTCGAACCGAAGCTGAGATCACGCTGTGCCGGCTGGGCTTCGATCCGGTCGAGAGCGCTGCCGCTCAGCGCCGTCTTCGCGAGGATTGGGAGCGCTGTCACGTCGTCCCGCTCGATCCCGCCTGCCTCGAGCGGGCTGCCGAGCTCGGCTGCCGGTACCAGGTTCGAACCCTCGACGCGCTGCATCTCGCAGCCGCCGACCGCCTGCCGGGCCCCCTCGTGGTTCTGACCTTCGACCGGCGCCAGGCGGACGCGGCGCGCGCGATGGGCCTCGTCGTCGAGGGAGCGTGATCGAGCCACGCGACTCCCGGCGCGCTCCGTCGGTCTGACGGCGACCTCGCCGACCTTCAGGAGGCGTCCACCATCGGCCGGACCTCGCCGATCCAGCGCTCGAGCGTCTCGTCGTCGAAGGGTGCCGCCATCTCGGCGATGAAGGTCCGGAAGCCCAGCGCCTTCCGCTCGATCATCATCGACGCGACGTGCTCCGGGGTACCGACCCAGAACGTGTCGTCGTCGAGCACGTCCTGCATCGGCGTCCGGTTGTGGGCCATCTGTGCCTCCCAGGCGCGACGCGCCGCCTCGGCCGTGTCCCGGATGATCGGCTTGCAGCCTGCCGTGAGCTCGATCTCGCCGATGTCACGGCCGACGTCGTCGCAGTGCCGGCGCAGGACGTCCACCTTGTGCCGCAGGACGTCGGCCGTGCCCATCGCATTCCACATGTCGGCGTACTTCGCGACGGTTCGCAGCGTCTTCCGCTCCCCGCTGCCGCCGATCAGGATCGGCAGGTGGGTCTGCACGGGTGGCGGCAGGAGCCGCATGGCGTCGAGCGTGTACCGGCCGCCGACGGGTGACGTGACCACTTCGCCGTCCAACAAAGCGCGGATGGAACCGACCGATTCGTCGAGCCAGTC
>CAZKXK010000364.1:0-2146 GCA_964556585.1 uncultured Anaerolineaceae bacterium | reverse complement strand
ATCCCGGTGCGCAAGGACGTGGCGATGACCGGCGAGATCACGCTGCGCGGCCGGGTCCTCCCCATCGGCGGCCTCAAGAGCAAGATCCTTGCCGCGCACCTCTCGGGGGCGCGGGTCGTGATCCTGCCGAAGAAGAACGAGAAGGACCTTCGCGACATCCCGGACGAGATCCGGAAGCAGATCAAGGTCGTCCTCGTCGACTCGATGGACCAGGTCCTGGACGCGGCCCTGCGGCGAAATCCGCAGCCGCTCCAGCGACGGTCCCCCGAGACCAGCGGCGGCGAGAAGCAGGGCGAGCCGCTCGCGGTGCCCACGCGGTCCGGCTTCCCCGCCGATCAGCCCGCGGCCATCGCGTCGAGACGCTGATCGCAGCAGGACCGCACACCCGCCTCGGGCATCGCTGAGGGAGGGGACGATGGACTACAGGGACTATTACGCCACCCTGGGCGTGCCGAAGACCGCCACGGCCGCGGAGATCAAGAAGGCCTACCGGAAGCTGGCCCGCGAGTTCCACCCGGACCGGAACGCCGGGAACAAGGGTGCCGAGCGTCGCTTCAAGGAGGTCAACGAGGCCCACGAGGTCCTGGCCGACCCGGCCAAGCGCTCGCAGTACGACGAGCTGGGCGTCCACTGGCAGGACTACGCCCGGGCGGGGGCCCAGCCCGACGGCGACCCGTTCGGCCCGGGCGGGCCGTTCGCCGGTTTCGGCTCGGGGCGCGGGCCCGGAGCCGGCCGGCGCTCAGGCATGGGCGGACCCGGAGCCGGCGGCATCCGGTTCGAGTTCGCCGGCGATGGCGGCGACTTCTCCGACTTCTTCCGCACCTTCTTCGCCGGCGGGTCGCCGGACGCTGCCGACGAGATCGTCGGACGTGGAGGGCCGCCCGCGCCGAGTCGCACGGGGCGCGGGCGCGGCCAGGGTGCGGCGCCGGCGGTGGAAGCACACGTCGACGCGAGCCTGGAGGACGCCTTTCACGGGGCGACCCGGCTCGTGGAGGTGAACGGCACGCGGCTGGAGGTGAAGATCCCAGCGGGCGTCGAGACCGGGAGCCGGATCCGGCTGCGCGGGCGCGGCGGCGGGGACGGCGCCTCGGCGCGCGATCTCGTGCTCATCATGAAGGTCGCCCCGCACCCGGTCTTCCACCGGGACGGCGCGACGTTGAGCCGCGAGCTTCCGGTGACGCTCGGCGAGGCGCTCCTGGGGGCGGAAGTTCCCGTCCGAACGCTCACCGGCCGCGTCCTGCTCCGCGTCCCGGCCGGCACCCAGAACGGGCGGGTGATCCGGCTGGCCGGCCAGGGCATGCCACGCCTCAAGGGCGAGGGCCGCGGCGATCTCCACGTGAAGGTCCGGGTGATCCTGCCCGCGCTCGACGAGGCCGGCCGCCGGGCTGCCGCCGCCTTCGTAGACGCGGTCGATCAGCCCGACCCGCGTTCCGCCGAGTGATCAGCGTGCGGACGGACGGCGTCACCAACCCCGCATCTCCCGACGGGAAGGATCCGAGATCACGATGAACCTGGACCGTTTCACCCAGAAGGCGCAGGAAGCGATCGCCGGTGCCCAGGCCCTGGCCGAGCGGCTCCAGAGCCCCATCCTCGACGCGGAGCACATCCTCGCCGCCCTCGTCGAGGACGACGAGGGCGTCCCCGCGCAGACGCTCCGCCGCATCGGGGTGGACCTCGGGGCGTTCCGCGGAGAGCTTGCCGCGCTCCTCGCCCGTCGCGCGAAGATCGCCGGCGGGCAGCTGACCCTCGACGCGCGCGCGCGTCGCGTGCTGGAGCGGGCGGCCGAGGAGGCGCGCCGGCTGTCCGACGAGTTCGTGTCCACGGAGCATCTGCTGCTGGGCGTGATCGACGCCGGCGGTGAGGGCCAGGCGCTCCTGGAGCGCCACGGGGCGGGCCGGGAGGCCGTGCTGGGCGCGCTCACTGGCGTCCGGGGCGGCCAGCGCGTCACCTCGCCGACCCCGGAGAGCACCTACCAGGCGCTGGAGAAATACGGCCGGGACCTGACCCAGGAGGCGCGGGCGGGGAAGCTCGACCCGGTGATCGGCCGGGACGAGGAGATCCGGCGGGTCGTCCAGGTGCTCAGCCGCCGCACGAAGAACAACCCGGTGCTGATCGGCGAGCCGGGCGTCGGCAAGACGGCGATCGT
>CAZKXK010000363.1:0-2150 GCA_964556585.1 uncultured Anaerolineaceae bacterium | reverse complement strand
GGCGAACACGCTGAGCTCCGGGAGACGTGACGGATGCCGCCGTCCGAGCTGACGCTGCTGCTGGCCTTCGGGGCCGGGATCGTCAGCTTCCTCTCGCCCTGCGTGCTCCCCCTCGTCCCGGCCTACCTCGCCCAGCTGACCGTGGTGGCGGTCGTCCGGGGAGACGGCCCAGCCGCTGCCAGCACGTCGCGCTGGCTGGCGGTGCGCCACGCAGTCGCCTACGTCGTCGGGTTCGCCGCCGTCTTCACCTTCCTGGGCGTGAGCGCGACGTTCCTGGGTGGAGGCCTCTACGACTTCCTGCCGACGCTTCGCGTGGTCGGCGGGCTCCTGCTCATCGTGATGGGCCTGAACCTCGCGGGGATCCTGACGGTGCCGGCGATCCAGCGCGTCCTGCAGCGAACGTGGCGGCCGCTGGAGGCCGGCGCCTCCGCCCAGCTGGCCCACGCAAGTGGGACCATCTCCCTGTGGGCTGCGCGTGACGCGAGCTCCGGCCCCGGCGTCGGCGATCGCCTGGGCGGGCGGCTCGTGGGTGCCCGCGGCGGCTGGCTGGCGTCGTTCGGGCTGGGGGTGGTCTTCGCCGTGGGTTGGACACCCTGCATCGGCATCATCCTGGGCAGCATCCTCACCCTTGCCGCCACGTCCGGGCAGACCCTCCAGGGCGGGCTCCTGCTGTTCACGTACAGCCTGGGCCTGGGCCTCCCGTTCATTGCGCTCGCGCTCGTCTACGACCGCGCGCCCGCCATCACCCGGCCGCTCGTCCGAAACGGAAGCGCGGTCAGCCTCCTGGGGGGCCTCCTGGTGGTCGTGATCGGCGTCGCGATGGCCTTCGACTGGCTGTCGTTCCTGGCTCGCCTGGCGCCCGGGGTCTAGGCCCGGTGCCCCCCGCCCCCGAGCTGCCGGCCGGTGCCCCGGAAGCGCCCGAGACACGGCGCGGCCTGGTTGGGCCGTTCACCGCCCGCCACCTCGCCGTCGCGCTCGGGAGCGTGGTGATCGTGACCGCGATCCTCCTCCTGGTGACGGCTCCCATCGCCACGCTGCCGGCGGCCGGCATCGCACCGCAGCCCACCCAGTTCGCGATCGGACCCGCGGTGGAGGGGCTGCGGGTCGGGGACCTCGCCCCGGAGCTCCAGGTGGCGGGAGCCGGCGGCGGCCCGGCGCCGCTGCTGGACCTCTCCGGGGCCCCCGTCAGGCTCGCCGACCTGCGCGGCCATCCCGTCTGGATCAGCTTCTGGGCAAGCTGGTGCCCGCCCTGCCAGGACGAGACGCCGGTCCTGCGGGACACCTTCGACGCCTACCGGACCCGCGGCCTTGCCCTGGTTGCGATCAGCGTCCAGGAATCCACCGTGGCCGACGTGCGCGCGTACGCCGCGAAGTACGGGCTGGGCTACACGATCGCCGCCGACCTGGTCGGGGACGTGTTCCGGCGCTACCGGATCTACGGCCTGCCGACGCAGGTCTTCCTGGACGCCGACGGGATCATCCGGGCCGTGGTCCAGGGACCCGTGGACACCCAGATCGCGGAGGCCGACCTCGCGCTCATCGGCCTTCCCGTGATCGCGACGTCGCCGACCGCGGCGCCCTGATGAGGCGAGCCGAGGGACTTCGGACCTAGACGAGCGGTTCCCAGGCGAACCGGTCGCGGTCCGGTACCAGGCGTCCGACCGGCCGGTCGCGTTCGTGCGACAGGACGACGGTCCAGCGCTCCTCCGCGGCGCGGGCAAACAAGGTCGCCTTCTGGGCGACCGAGTCGAGCGGGAAGTCGTCGAACGCCGGGATCCAGCGCGGATTGGCGGACCATGGCCGCATCGCGATGTCGCCGAGAAACGCGAGCGTGCGGTCCGGCGCCCGCACCACGATCGCCTGGTGACCGGCCGTGTGTCCGCCGGTGGGCACGGCCCAGACGCCCGGCAGCAGCTCCAGCTCGCCGTCGGCGGCGCCCTCTTCGCCCCAGGCCCGCACGAGGCGCAGCTCCGGCTGATCGTACGAGGCGACGATCCGTGGGTTGGCGTCCAGCGCGATCTCCCATTCGGCGCGCTGTGCCACGATCCGGGCACGTGGGAAGGCGCGGGTCCCATCGGCCCGGAGCAGCCCGCCCGCGTGGTCGTAGTGGAGGTGACTCAGCCCCACGATGTCCACGCTGGCGGGATCGA
>CAZKXK010000362.1:0-2164 GCA_964556585.1 uncultured Anaerolineaceae bacterium | reverse complement strand
CACCATCTCGGGGACGATGGCGCTCCACGAGGAGCTGGAAGCGGAGCTCGCCCGATTCAAGCACGTGGAGGCGACACTCACGTTCCAGTCGGGCTTCACCTGCAACACCGGCGTCATCCCCGTGGTGGCGTCCGAGCCCGACCTGATCGTCTCGGACGCTTTCAACCACGCCTCGATCATCGACGGGATGCGCCTCAGCAAGGCACCCCGGGTGATCTATCGCCACAAGGACGTGGCCCACCTCCGCGAGCTCCTGGCCACGGCCCGCCGCGAGGGCCGCGCCGACGGGCAGCCGTACCGGGCGATCCTCGTGGTCACGGACGGCGTCTTCAGCATGGACGGCGACATCGCGCCGCTCCCCGGGATCGTGGCCGCGGCCGAGGAGCACGGCGCGGCCGTCTTCGTCGACGACGCGCATGCCTCCGGCGTGCTCGGACGGAATGGCCGCGGCAGCGTCGACCATTTCGACCTGCATGGCCGCGTGGCGATCCAGGTCGGGACGCTCAGCAAGGCGATGGGCGTCCTGGGCGGGTACGTGGCCGGCTCCACGACGCTGCGCGAGATGCTCGTGCAGCGCGCCCGGCCGTTCCTCTTCTCGACGTCCCACCCGCCCGCGGTCGCGGCCGCCTGCCTTGCCGCGATCCACGTGCTGGAGGACGAGCCGGAGCTGATCGAGCGGCTCTGGTCGAACACGCGCCGCTTCAAGGCCGAGCTGGCCCGGATGGGCTTCGACACGGGTGTCTCGGAGACGCCGATCACGCCGGTCATGGTGGGCGACTCGGCGGCCGCGATCCGCTTCGCCGACCGCCTGCTCGAGGAAGGCGTCTGGGCCACGTCGGTGGTCTATCCCACGGTCGCGCTCGACGGCGCGCGGCTCCGGACCATCGTCACGGCGGCCCACTCCGACGAGGAGTTGGAGATCTGCCTGGACGCGTTCGGGCGGGTCGGCCGGGAGCTGGGGCTGATCGCCGGGTGAGCGCACCGAAGGGGCCGGTGGCCGCGCCGGGACCGGCCGGCGCGTCGGCCGCCCTGAAACCGGCCGCCCCGGCGGTGTCGGCGGCGCTGGCCGCCCCCGGGCCGGAGGCGGACCGCGACCTGCCGCTCGACGCGCACCTCCACACGAACCTCTCGCCCGACAGCGACGTCCCCATCGACGTCTACTGCGCGTCGGCCGTGGCCCGGGGAATCCCGGAGATCGCGATCACCGACCACGTGGACTTCGATCCGCGGGACCAGGCCTATTCCTTCGCCACCTTCGCCGAGCGCGAGCGGGAGGTGCGGGATGCCGCCGCGCGCTGGGCGGACCGCGGGCTTCGCGTTCGTTTCGGCGTCGAGGTCACCTACGAGTCACGCTTCGAGGCCGAGATCCGGGAGCACCTGGCGCGCCACCCGTACGACTACGCCATCGGCTCCGTCCACGTCGCCGCGTCGTCCCCCTACCTGGCTCGCCGCATTGCGGGCTGGGTCGCGGGGCGGACGTTCGACGAGATCGTCGCGCCCTACTTCGCCGAGGTTGAGGCCGCCATCCGGAGCGAGCTGTTCGACACCCTGGGCCACCTGGACTACGTGAAGAAGTACCTCGTCCACCAGGTCCCGCCCGCGGCGTTCGCGGCCCGCCCGGACGTGTATGGGCCGCTCCTCCGCGCGCTCGTGGAGACCGGGACCGCGCTCGAGGTCAATGCCTCGGGCCTGCGCCAGCCTCCCGGCGAGACGTACCCGCCGGCGCCGATCGTGGCGCGCTTTCGGGCCCTCGGCGGCATCCGCGTGACGGCCGGCTCCGACGCCCATCGGGCCGATTCGTTCGCCTACGGCCTCGGCCATGCCTACGCCGCGCTGGCGGCCGCCGGCTTCGAAGCGGTTGCCTTCCGCCGCCACCCCGGCGACCCGCGAGCCGGGGAGCGCCTGGCGATCCCCGCGCGCGTGCTCGCCCGTCACGACGGCTGATGGCCGCGACCTTCGTCGTGGCCCCACCGCGCCGGGCCCGCTAACCTCCGGAGGATGGAGCTGCTCGTCGTCGGATCGGGCGCGGCCTACCCGGACAAGCCCGGGACGGCGTCGTCGTGCTACGTCGTGTCCCACGAGGGTGCCGCGCTGTGCCTGGACATGGGCCAGGGCGCGTTCGCCGGGCTCGCCGGCCGCCTGGAGCCCGCGGACCTCGCCGCGG
>CAZKXK010000361.1:0-2167 GCA_964556585.1 uncultured Anaerolineaceae bacterium | reverse complement strand
AACATCGCCTACGACCAGACCGACCTGGCCGCCCCGGCGGGCGTCCCGTTCCAGATCGCGTTCACCAACAACGACGCGGGGATCCCCCACAACGTCTCGATCCACCAGGGCTCGCCGACCGGCACGGAGGTCTTCAAGGGCACGATCTTCACCGGCGTGGCCACCCAGACCTACGACGTGCCGGCGCTCCCCGCCGGGACGTACAGCTTCGTCTGCTCGGTCCACCCCAACATGACGGGCACGCTCACGGTCAAGTAGCGCGGGCGCGGCCGCGGTAGGGTTCGCCCATGAGCGACAACGTCTGCTACGTCGACGCGTACGCCCGGAGCATCCAGGCTCGCCTGCGTGCGGTGGAGCCGCCCGCGGCCGAGGGCAAGGGCGCCCTGGTCCTCCTCGATCGCACGGTCTTCTACCCCGGCGGCGGGGGACAGCCGGCCGACCGCGGCACGCTGCGGACCTCCGATGGCAGGACCTGGCAGGTGGTCGCGGCCCGGAAGGTCGGCGACGAGATCTGGCACGAGCTGGAGCCAGGCACGGAGCCGCCGCCGGCCGCCGTCGGTGCGTCGGACGCCCTCGCCCTGTTCACCGCCGACCTGGACTGGGAGCGCCGGCTCCGCCTGATGCGCACGCACACGGCGCTCCACGCTCTGTGCGGGGTCGTGTGGCGCGACTACGGGGCGCTGGTGACGGGCGGGAACATGGAGCCGGGCGGCGGGCGGATGGACTTCGAGTTCGAGCGCATGTCCGGCGAGCTCGTCGGTGCCATCGAGACGGCGGTCAACGAGGAGCTCCTCCGCGCGCGCGATGTCCGTGTCAACGTGCTGCCGCGCCAGGAGGCCTTCGCGATCCCCGACCTGATCCGCACCAAGATCAACCTCCTGCCGGAGGGGATCCAGGAGATCCGGACGATCGAGATCGTCGGGCTCGACCTCCAGGCGGACGGCGGCACGCACGTCGCGAACACCCGGGAGGTCGGCACGATCCGGGTCACCGGCTACGAGAGCAAGGGCCGCATCAACAAGCGGATCCGGATGGAGCTGGTCGACCCGGCCGCGACATAGGTCGGCGCGCGGATCGATTCGGCACGCGGTTCGAAGGGTCACCGGGAATCGATCGGCCCCGGCGTCGCCGCCGGGGCCGGGGAATTGCCTCGAGGCCGGAGAGCCCGGCTCAGAGCGCCTTGACGGCCGCCACCAGCTGGTTCAGGCCGTCCTTCGCGTCGGCGAAGAGCATGCCCGTCTTCGGGTTGCCGTAGAGCTCGTTGTCGATGCCCGCGTAGCCGCGGCCCATCGAGCGCTTGATGACGATGATCGACTTCGCGTGGTCCACGTTGAGGATCGGCATCCCGGAGACCGGGTTGCCGGGCCGGCGCGCAGCCGGGTTCGTCACGTCGTTCGCACCCACCACGAGCGCGACGTCGCAGCGGTCGAACTCCGGGTTGATGTCGTCCATCTCCTTGAGCAGCGGGTAGGGGACGTTCGCCTCCGCGAGGAGGACGTTCATGTGCCCTGGCATCCGGCCCGCCACCGGGTGGATGGCGTACTTGACGTCCACGCCCTTGGATTCCAGCAGCTCGCCGAGCTCCCGGCAGGCGTGCTGGGCCTGGGCGACGGCGAGGCCGTAGCCGGGCACGATGATCACGCTCGACGCATAGGCCATCTGGATCGCCGCGTCGTCCGCGGAGACGCTGCGCACCTGGGTCGCGCCGCCGCCGGCCGACCCTATCGTGCCCTCGCCGCCGCCGAACCCGCCGATCATGATGTTGATGATCGAGCGGTTCATCGCGTCGGCCATGAGCTTGGTGAGGATTCCGCCCGAGGCGCCGACGAGGGCACCCGAGATGATCAGGACCGGGTTGACGAGCACGAAGCCCGCCATCGCCACCGCGGTGCCCGTGAACGCGTTGAGGAGCGAGATCACCACCGGCATGTCCGCGCCGCCGATCGGCAGGACCATCGTGACGCCGAAGACGCAGGCCGAGGCGATGATCAGGGCGAGGACCAGGACGGAGACCGTCCCGTCGATCGCGAGGTTGCCGTTGGCGCCCAGGACCAGGACCACGGTGGCGACCACCGCCACGATCGCCAGGACGATCGTCAGGATGCGCGAGCCGGGGAAGATGATCGGCTTGCCGCTGATCAGGCCCTGGAGCTTGCCGGAAGCGATG
>CAZKXK010000360.1:0-2178 GCA_964556585.1 uncultured Anaerolineaceae bacterium | reverse complement strand
TGGACCTTCCGGCGCATCTCTTCCACGACGGCGACCCCCCTCTCCGTCTCTCCCCCGGCCGGGACCACGTTGCTCTCGTACGTCACGGCGAGCGAGCCCTCGTCCGAGGCGATCTCCGCGTGGGCCGCCGCGAGCGGCGCGACGAGCGCCTCGAGGATCCGCCGTCGCCCATCGAGGACCAGCGCGCCCGACTCCACGAGCCGGGCGTCCCAGGGAGGCAGCTGGTCGGGCGTCGCGCGCTCCTCGCGAATCGCCCGCAGGAGCGCGTTGCGCTGCGCGAGCACGCGTCCGTACCCGGCGAGGTCGGCCGCGTAGGCGGGGATCCGCTGGCCGGCGAGCGCGTCCAGCGCGGCGCGGCGCAGCCCGGGCGGGCCGGCCACGAGCAGCATCTCCTCCGGCGCGAAGACGACCACCCGCATGAGCCCGGCGAGGCCGGCGGTCCGACGGGAGATCCCGTTGACCCGGATCCGCTTCCGCCCGCCCGCCGGGCCGTCACGCACCAGCGTGACCTCGAGCTCCAGCGGATCGACGCCGGGCTGCTCGCGGCGGATCGCGAGACGGGCGAACGGGGCGTCCCAGCGGACCAGCTCGGGGTCCGTCACGGTCCGGTGCGAGGAGCCCCGGGCGCACACGACGATGGCCTCCAGGAGGCTTGTCTTGCCGGCCGCGTTCGGGCCCCAGACGAGCTGGGCCCCGGGCCCGAAGGCCGCCTCCAGCGACCCGTAGCCGCGGAATCCCCGGACCGAGATGGACGTGAGCACCGGGGTTGCTGCGGCCCGTCCGGAGGCCGCCGAATCGGCGCCTACGAGGTCGTCCGGACCGGCATGACCACGTGCGTGTAGTCGCGCCCGTCCGCCGGCCGGAAGACGCCCGGCGAGAGCGGCCCGTTCAGCTCGATCACGAAGCGGTCCGTGTCCACGTTCTGGAGGGCGTCGCTCAGGTAGCGGGCGTTGAACGCGATCGTCGTGCCGTCGCCCTCGATCGTCGCGTCGACGAGGCCCCGGTGATCGCCGACCTCCGCTGCCGCGGCGACCAGCACCTGGGCGGTCCCGTCCGGCGCGACCTGCATCTTGACGATGTTGGCCGAGGAGCTCGCGATGTAGCCGGCCAGGCGCACCGCCTTGAGCAGGTCGTCGCGGTCCACCTCGACCCGGGTTGCGTGGGTGGCGGGAAGCACCTGCTGGTAGTTCGGGAACTGGCCGTCGATGAGCCGGCTCACCACGTCGATGCCCTCGACATGGAACAGGATCTGGTTCTTCTGGGGCGAGAGGATCAGCTCGACCGGATCGTCCGTGTCGGCCAGGACGCGCGCGAGCTCGGTGTACGAGCGGGCGGGAACCACGACGCTCGTGTCCTCGACGGCGTCGAGGGTGGGAATCGTGGTGATCGCGATCCGGTAGTTGTCGGCTGCGGCGAGCGTCAGGCGATCTCCCTCGAACCGCGTGAGGACGCCGGTCAGGATCGGACGCGCCTCGTCGGACGCGGCCGCGAACGTGACCTCGGAGAGGGCGCGGCGCAGGATGCGCTGGCTGATCCGGGTCGTCGGCCGCTCGCCCGCGGCGGGGATGGCCGGGAACTCGTCCGCGTCGATGCCGCGCAGGGTCGTCTCGAAATGGCCGGCGCGAATGAACAGGCGATCCCCGTTCCGGACCTCCAGGTCGACCCGCTCCTGCGAGGGGAGCCCACCGATGATCTCCGCGAAGAGGCGGGCTGGAACGGTGATCGCGCCGTCGGTCTCGATCCGGCCGGGGACCCAGTAGGTGATCCCGATCTCCAGGTTGGTCGCGGTCAGCTTCAGGCCGGCGTCCTCGGTCCGCAGGAGGACGTTGGCGAGAACGGGCAGCGTGTTGCGCCCGGAGACCGCGTGGCCGACGACGGAGAGGCCGCGGGCGAGGTTCTCGCAGATGACGGAGAGGTTCACGGGTAGATCACTCCGGGTGTTCGGAACAGGGGCGGGCAGGAGCGGCCCGGTTGGCCGAAGCGCGATCGATTCGTAGTCTGGTTCATCGTCGCATATCGAGTCATCATCGTCGTCATCATGGTGTTGACGGCGTGGACCGCCACGCTCCGGGGCGCTCGAGCTCCCGGTGCACAGGAGCCCCCTGGCACGGTGGAGGCACGCCCGCAGCGGTGGGCCGGGGCCGGGAGAACGTGTGGACGAAGGACGACGGCCCTAGT
>CAZKXK010000359.1:0-2180 GCA_964556585.1 uncultured Anaerolineaceae bacterium | reverse complement strand
CTCCCCACCGGTGGGCCATCAGGACGCGCGTGTCGATGACGGCACCGTCGCCCAGCTCGGCGAGCAGCCCGCCAAGGGCCGCCGGTCCGTCCCGGTCCACCAGCAGGCCGAGCGCCGACCGCGGGGGCCGGCCGGGAAGAGCGACGCCGCCGGGGGCGCCCGGGTTGCCGCCGCCGTCATCGTCGCGGACGCTGGGGATCTCGACCGGGCCGCCGCCCGCCGCCGCGAACGCGAGCGGGCTCGATGCTCGCAGGCCGCGCTCCTCGACGATCGCCCGGACCCGGCAGGCCGTGCCGCGCTCCAGCGCGCGCAGTGTGCGGGCTGACGTTCGGCCCGCCAGCACGAGCTCGGCCCGCCGGTCGCCGAGGATCGCCCCGATTCGTCGCATCCGGGTCTCGACGGCCTCCAGCGGGATGCCGGCCCTGCGGAGCCGGGCGGCGTCGACCGCCCGTCCCACCAGGAGCAGGTCGAGCGGCGAGTCGAGGTCGATCGCCAGCCGCCAACGCCGCAGCTCGCCGACGGGCGCACCGGCCACTTCGGCCAGCCAGCGCGGCAGCGCGTTGTCGGCGGGGAGGTCCGGCAGGTCGCGCAGGTCGCGCAGCAGGGACGCGCCGGAGATCGCGACGATGTCCGCCGAGTACACGTTGTTCGCGAGCGCCGCCCGGCCCGGGTCGCCGGCGGCGGTCACAAACGCGCGCCGGTCAGCCTGCGTCGCCAGCGGCATGGCACCCGATCCCAGCACGACGAGGCCGCCCGCGCCGCCACCAAGCACCTCTCCCACGAGCCCGCGCAACCGGGCTCCGAACGGGAGACCGTCCGGCGGTCCGCCGACCACCCGGACGTCCGTCGCGCCCGCCCCTTCGAAGCTGCGCCGGTGGCGCTCGGCCAGCTCCGCTCGCGCCGCGATCAGCGCCCGCTCCAGCGGGCCCGCGTGCGGTCCCGCTTCGGCGTGCAGAATCCGGACGGCGACGGGCGGCATGCCCGAACGGTACCCCGGAGGCGGCAGGGTGGGACGGGTGCGAGCGTACGTGGGGCTCGGGGCGAACATCGGCGATGCCGCCGGCACCCTGGCCGCCGCGGTCCATGCGCTGGCCGCGCTGCCCGGCGTCCGGCGGGTCGGCGTCTCGCGGCTCTATGCAACGGTGCCGGTGGGCGTTACCGACCAGCCCGAGTTTCGCAACGCCGTTGTCGCGCTGGACGTCCCGGCCGGCCCGGATCCCCCCGCCGGCGCGCTGGCGCTCCTCGTCGCGCTCAAGGGGCTCGAGCGCGCGTTCGGGCGACGCGACGGCCCGCGCTGGGGTCCGCGTGCGCTGGACCTGGACCTCCTGGTCTTCGGCCGCCACGCAATCCGCGTGGAGCGGCCGCCGGAGGCCCGCAGCGAGGATCCCACCCGTGGCGCCGATCCTGTCCGGGGCGCCGACGCCGCCCATGGCGCCGATCCCGCCCGCGGCCAGGACCCGGCCCGCGCAACCGCGCAGTGGCTGATCGTCCCGCACACGAGCGCCCGGGAGCGCCTTTTCGTGCTGGCTCCGCTGGCCGACCTGGCCCCCGGCCTGCGCCCGCCCGGCTGGGGCGAGACCGTGGCCGCGGCGAGGGACCGGGCCGAGTCTCGCGAGGGGTCGACCGCGGCCCGCCCGATCGGCACGTGGGATGCGGGAGATGGCACCTGGACGGCAGGTCGAGAGGACTGAACGCGGGCCCGCAAGCGCTCCAGGCGACATCGACCGCCGGCCTAAGATCATCCGGGGCTGCAACGTTGCAGCGATCACGGAGCTGCATTCGGTGCCGACCAGCAACCCGCTCCTGTTCCGGGCCCGCGTGGCTCAGCTGCGCGCCGCTCGCAGGCTCAGCGACGGATTGCGGCGTCCGCCATTCGCCGCGACACGCGACGCAGACCCGCTGCCGGTTGTGATCTCGGCCCACGCCTCGCCGCTCCGGCGTCGCCTGGGGACCACCGACCTGAACGTGGAAGACGGCAAGATCGCGAACCTGCGTCTCGCCGTCGACGCGATCGACGGACTCCTCCTTCGTCCCGGCGAGGTGTTCTCGTACTGGTACGCCGTGGGAGCGCCCTCCACACAGCGGGGCTTCCGGGACGGGCTCGTCCTCGGGCCCGACGGGCTCGAGTCGGGCACGGGCGGGGGCCTCTGTCAGCTCTCGAACCTGCTCTACTGGATGGC
>CAZKXK010000358.1:0-2185 GCA_964556585.1 uncultured Anaerolineaceae bacterium | reverse complement strand
CCCAGGCGATCCTGGACATGCGCCTGGCCCGCCTGGCCGCCCTCGAGCGCAAGAAAATCGAGGACGAGTACCTCGCGGTGATCCAGCTGATCGCGGAGCTCGAGGACATCCTCGCCAACCCGGCCCGGATCCTCGCGATCATCAAGGACGAGCTCACCGAGCTGAAGCGGAAGTACGCCGGCGAGCGGCGCACGCGCGTCGTGGACGACTCGTCGCGCGAGATGACCGACGAGGACCTGATCGCCGACGAGGACGTCGTGGTCACGATCAGCCGCCGCGGCTACATCAAGCGCCAGCCGGTCGCGACCTACCGGCGCCAGGCTCGAGGGGGCAAGGGGATCATCGGGCACGTCACCCGCGAGGAGGACGCGGTGGACAGCCTGCTCGTGGCCAACACCCACGACTGGGCGCTGTTCTTCACGAATCGCGGGCGCGTCTTCTCCGCCAAGGTCCACAACGTGCCGGATGCAAGCCGCCAGGCGAAGGGGATCCCGATCATCAACCTGCCGGGCGTGCAGGTCGAAGCCGGCGAGGTCCCCACCGCCACGCTCATGGTGCCGGACTTCACGGCCGCCTCCTACCTCGTGATGGCGACCCGGATGGGCACCGTCAAGAAGACACCGCTGGAGCAGTTCGAGAAGGTCCGCTCGTCGGGGATCCGGGCCATCACGCTCGCGGACGGCGACGAGCTGGCCTGGGTGGACCTGGCCACGGGCCGGGACGACGTGATCATCGCCACCGCCCAGGGCAAGCTGGCCCGGTTCGCGGAGACCGAGGTCCGCGCCATGGGCCGTGACGCCGCGGGCGTGATCGGGATCCGCCTGGCGCGAGCCGGCGACGAGGTCGTGGCCATGAGCGTGGTCCAGCCCGGCACGGACCTGCTGGTCCTGACCGAGACGGGCTACGGCAAGCGGGTCCCGCTGCGCGAGTTCCGGCGCAAGCATCGTGGCGGCCAGGGCGTGATGCTGATCGCGCTGGAGGGTCGCAAGACCGGCCGCGTCGCGGCGGTCCAGCAGGTGACCGAGGCGGACGAGGAGCTCCTCCTCATCTCGGCCGGCGGCCAGGTGGTCCGGACCGAGACGCGGACGATCAACCGCTACTCGTCCGGCGCGCGCGGGGTGATCACGATGCGGCTGAACGAGGGCGACAAGGTCGTCGGCATCGCCGCGTTCCGCGAGGGGCTGGCGGAGCGGGAAGGCATGGGCGACAATGGCGCTCCCGGCGCGGGGCCAACCGGTCCGGAAGCCGGACCGTCGGGCGGCTGACGGGCTTCGGCGCGGAGGAGGCGTCCTTGTACTCCGACTCGTTCGACGTCTACACGGGCAACGCCAACGACGGCCTTGCCCGGAAGATCTGCCGCTACCTGGGCGTCCCGCTGGGCCAGGCCGAGGTCTTCTCGTTCGCGAACGAGAACATCTTCGTGAAGATCCTGGACAACGTCCGCGAGAAGGACGTCTTCCTGGTCCAGCCGACCTGCCACCCGGTCAACCAGTCGATCATGGAGCTCCTGATCATGATTGACGCCTTCAAGCGGGCGAGCGCCGGGCGGATCACCGCGGTCGTCCCGTACTACAGCTACGGCCGCTCGGACAAGAAGGACCAGCCGCGCGTCCCGATCACGGCGCGCCTGATCGCCGACATGATCACGGTCGCCGGCGCCGACCGCGTCCTCACGATGGACCTGCACCAGGGCCAGATCCAGGGTTTCTTCAACATCCCGGTCGACGAGCTGACCGCCGTCCATCTCCTGTCCAACTACTTCCGGCAGAAAGCCCTGACCGACATCGTGGTGGTCACGGACCTCGGCTTCGCGAAACGCGCCCGGGCCTTCGCCGAGCTGCTGGATGCGCCGCTCGCCATCATCGAGAAGCGCCGGGTGGGAAACCAGGACCGGGCGGAGCTGCTGAATGTCATCGGCGACGTCCGGGGCAGGCGCGCGATCATCGTGGACGACGAGATCGACACCGCCGGGACGCTGATGGAGATCGTGCGGGCCCTGGTCCGCGAGGGTGTCGAGGACATCTACGCCTGCGCCACGCACGGAATCCTGTCCGAGGGATCGATCGACCGGATCGCGGGCGCCCCCATCCTGGAGCTCGTCCTCACGGATTCGGTGCCGCTCCCCCTCGACAAGCGGATCCCCCAGATCACGACGCTCTCGGTGGCGCCCCTGATCGGCGAGGCG
>CAZKXK010000357.1:0-2187 GCA_964556585.1 uncultured Anaerolineaceae bacterium | reverse complement strand
AAGGCGACGCGAGCCCAGGCCGGTTCGTCCGTCCGGCCCCGGTCGATGGCGCGGAGCCCGGCCAGCGGCCGGGGGCGCCAGGCCTGGAGCGTCTGTGGGATGGCGATCATCGAACGGTCCTTTCGAGCATCGGGCCGGCCGTGACGGGGCCGGCCGTGACTGGCGGGGTGACTCGTGGTCGCCCCGGGTGGAAGGCCTCCCGGAGCAGCAGGAAGCGGACGAGCGTGGCGGCCGCGTTGGCGGCTACCAGGACCGCGACCTCGATTGCCTGTGGGGCACCGGGTGCCGCGACCTGGAGCACGGCGAGCGCCGCCGAGGTGATCGCGAGTGCCGCGCCGAGCGCCAGGAGACCCGCCGCGTGGTCCCGCGCAAGGCCGGCCCGTCCGCGGATCGAGAACGTGAGGCGCCGATTCGCGGCGGTGTTGCCGATCGCGGTGGCCAGAAGCGCAGCGGCGTTCGCGAGCTCGGCCGGGACCACGGGCCGCAGGAGCGCGTACAGCGCGACATAGGCGAGCGTGCTTACGACGCCGATTGCGGCGAACATGGCGGCCTGGCGGAGCGCGTGCCCGGTCCGTCCTGGCCCGGCGCGCAGCCCGGGGCGGCGCGCCATCGGGTCGAGGGAGCCGCGGGTCGGGGCGGGCGAGATGACGGCGTTCATGCCCGCAAGTCTCCCGGCGGGCGCCTGTCGATTCGGTTACGCCGTGCCAGGGCTTCGTGGGCGACACGGCGCGCGTCCCGCCACGGCTCGCGACCGACCAACCGGGAGAATGGTCGGGGCGGTGGGATTCGAACCCACGACCTCGTGCTCCCAAAGCACGTGCGCTACCGCTGCGCTACACCCCGCCGGATTCGTGCTCGCCAACCGCATGTGCTTCGCGAGCGACGTCCAGGCCAGTAGCCTACACCGCTCGCCTGGCGGAACCGCCGCAGCCGCGCCCGTGGTCGCTACTGGAGCAGGACGGGGAAGGCCTCGAGTGGGACCGGGCTGGCAGCCAGGACCACCTCGGCGGCGGCCCGGACCTTCGAGGCGATCGAGGCGACGTATGCCCGTGCCACCGGCTTCTTGTGCTCCGCGGCGTTCGTGTCGCGCAGCAGCAGCCAGCCGCTGACGACCCAGATCGCCATCTCGACCAGGTCGACGGCGTAGTAGTCCACCCGGTCGCGATCGGGAATCGCCTTGAGCCCGCCGACGGCCTGGTCGAAGAGGCCGGTCAGCTCGGCCAGGAGCGCCTGCTCGGCCGCCATGTCGGCCGGGTACTCGGCGGCCTGCCACTCGAGCAGGAGCGGATCGAGCGTCCGATTGAGGATCTTGCCGATCGCCGCGACCACCTGGAGCTGGCTGGTGCCCTCGTAGATGTTGGTGATGCGGACGTCCCGGAACAGGCGCTCGATGTTGAACTCGTGCATGTAGCCGACGCCGCCGTGGACCTGCATCGCCTGGTAGCAGACCCGGTTGCCCATCTCCGTGGCGGAGTACTTCACCATCGGGGTCAGCGTCTCGGACAGGGCCTGGGACAGCTTGTGGCGGGCGCGCAGCGCCGGGTCGGCGTCCGGGCCGCCCTCGGCCAGCGCGCTCTCGTGGACCTTCCAGACGTCCACCCAGCGCCCCGTCTCGGCCAGGAGCGCCCGGGTCGCCTCCAGGTCCACCTTCATCGAGAGCAGCAGCCGGCCCACGGCTGGCAGGGACCGGATCGACCTGCCGAACTGGACGCGCTCGCGCGAGTACTTGTCGGCCTCGCGGTAGGCGGCCTCCGCGATTCCGAGCGCCTGGGCAGCCACGGCCAGGCGGGCACCGTTCATCAGGTTCATCGCGTACCGCATGAGCCCGAAGCGACGCTTGCCGACCAGGATGGCCGGGGTGTTCGTGTACTGGATCTCGCAGGTCGGCGACGCGTGGATCCCCATCTTGTTCTCGATGCGCCGGATCTTGACGCTGGCGTCGCGCTCGACCAGGAACATCGAGAGCCCGCGGGCGTCGGTGGAGCCCTCCTCGCTGCGGGCCAGGACCAGCGACACGTCGGCCAGCCCGTTCGTGATGAAATGCTTCACGCCGTTGAGGTGCCACTGGCCGGTGGCCTCGTCGAGGGTGGCCCGCGTCGCGACCGCGCCCAGGTCCGAGCCGGCCTCCGCCTCGGTCAGGACCATCGCGCCGGAGACCTCGCCGCGCGAGAAGCGGGGCAGGACGCG
>CAZKXK010000356.1:0-2202 GCA_964556585.1 uncultured Anaerolineaceae bacterium | reverse complement strand
GCCGTCTGGCTCGGTCTCGTGACGGGCGTCATCGCCGTCCGGGACGGGCTCCTGGACGGCGTGGCGCTGGCGGTCGTGGTCCTGACGCCGATCGCGGTCCACGAGATGGCGGCCGGGCTGGCGCCCGCCGCGCAGCAGCTTTCCCGCCTTCGAATCGCGTCCGCCCGGGTGGCCGAGGTGCTGGACCGTCCGGACCCGGTCCGCGAGCCGGCCCGTCCAGCTGCCTGCCCAGCGCCGCCCTACGGCCTGCGCATCCGCGGCCTCCGGGCGCGCTACCGGACCGATGGCCCGGACATCCTGGACGGCGTGGACCTGGAGCTGCCGGCCGGGGGGCGCGCGCTGATCACCGGCCCCAGCGGCTCGGGCAAGAGCACGCTCGCGGCAGTCCTGCTCCGCTTCCTCGACCCGTCTGGAGGGACGGTGGAGCTCCGGGGAGCCGATGGCGCGGCAGACCTGGCCGCGCTCTCCGGGGACGACGTCCGCCGGATCGTGGGCCTGTGCGCCCAGGACGTCCACGTATTCGACACGACGATCGCGGAGAACATCCGCCTTGCTCGCCCGGGGGCGACCGAGACGGAGCTTCGTACCGCGCTCCGCGCAGCCCGGCTCGACGACTGGGTGGACTCGTTGCCGGATGGCCTCGATACGCCGGTGGGCGAGCACGGCGCACGCCTGTCCGGTGGGCAGCGGCAGCGACTGGGCCTGGCGCGCGCGATGCTCGCCGACTGGCCCGTGATCATCTTCGACGAGCCGACCGAGCATCTCGACGAGCCGACCGCGGCCGCGCTCACGGCCGACCTTCTCGCGGCGGCTACCGGCCGCACCGCGATCTTCATCAGCCACCGGCCCGAGCTGATGGCGGCTGTCGCCCCGACGGCAACGCTCCGGCTGGGCGCTCCGGGCGGGTCGGCGCGGGCGGCCGGAACGGTCGATGACGAAGGGAGCCTGGGGGCGAAGCTGCGCGACGCGGCGATCGAGGTGGACCTCGCGACGGCGACAGCCAGCGGCTGACAGCCTTGCGCCGGGCGTGCCCGCCCTGCGTGTCCCGCCCGCTCCGCGACCCCTTGCGGTCTTCCTTACAGGCCGGTCTCGAACAGCCGGATGTCGGACGGCGAGATCACGTGCCCGTCGCCACGGGTCGCGGCCAGCGCATCCCGGGCGCCCAGCGCGTCGAGATCTCCCGGGAAGCGCTTGATCATGTCGAGGACGACCTTCTGGATCCGGCTGGCGTTCTTCTCGAAGACCTCCAGGACGCTGAGCGCGTTGACGACCTCCGTGCCCTCGATGACGCCCGCGTCGTAGTCCGTGATCAGGCTGATGTTGACGACCGCCATGCCCAGCTCGCGGCACAGGTACGCCTCGGGATACTGGGTCATGTTGATGACCTCCCAGCCGGCATCACTGAACCACTTCGACTCCGCCTTGGTGGAGAAGCGCGGGCCCTGGATCACGACCACGGTGCCGCGCTCGTGGACCGGGATGCCATGTTCGCGGATGACGTCGATCGCGATCGCCCGCAGGGTCGGGTCGTAGATCTCGGCCGAGCTGACGTGGCTGACGATTGGCCCGTCGAAGAACGTGTCCGCGCGCCCGCGCGTCCGATCCACGAACTGGTCGCAGACGACGAAGTCCCCGGGCGCGACCTCGCGCTGCAGCGAGCCGGCCGCGCAGGGGCTGATGACCGCCTTGACACCCAACGAACGCATCGCCCACACGTTCGCCCGGTACGGGACGCCGTGCGGCGGGATCGTGTGCCGCCGGCCGTGGCGTGGCAGGAACGCCACCGAGCGGCCGCCCACCTCGGCCAGGAAGAAGCTGTCCGAGGGCGCGCCATAGGGCGTGTCGACCTTGATCTCGCGGACGTCCTCCAGGAGCGAGTAGAAGCCCGAGCCGCCGAAGACGCCGATCTCGGCCAGATCACCCATTGCCTGCCTCCCGGTACGCCGCCCCGCCAGCACGGCCGATCGGCCGCGACGGTCCGTGGGCGATGCTACGCCGGCCCGCGGTCAGCCGCCGGTCGGCCGCAGGTCAGCCGCAGGGCCGCGCGGCCGGGGCGCGCGGCGGGGGCGCGAGGTGGGTCCATGCGCGGGACGCACGAACCCGTCCGGCCCGTCAGATCCGTACGTCTGGCGCACGAACCCAGCTTCGGTGTGCGCTGGACGCACGAACCCGTCGGGCCCAGGGCTCGCCGGGCCGGCGGAC
>CAZKXK010000355.1:0-2203 GCA_964556585.1 uncultured Anaerolineaceae bacterium | reverse complement strand
TCCGACCTCCGTCGACGCTGACGACGACGTAGATGGGGGCGCGTCCGAAATGGGCGCTGATGGTCACGCCGTCTTCGGATACGGCTGCAATCTTGATCATGGTCTCCCTGCATCTCGATATCGACTGGCGCGGGGCAGGGCTGCGGTCGTCGCTGCCCTTTCAGCATCCATATGCCATCAGCATTCCTCCGCGCCGCGACGTCGCAAGGGCCGAACGTCATGCTCTGCCGCCGGCGCCGGGGTCCATCGTGTCGCGTGGCGCGGGTCAGATCGCGCAGGCTCCACCGCGGGCCCGCAGGCGGAAACGCCAGGCGAGCGTGCCGGCCAGGAGCCCAAGAGAAACGGCTCCGATCACCGGCTGGAGCGGCGCGAAGATCGTCAGGGCTCCGCTCGTGCCCAGCAGGACCAGCGCGATCTTGTTGCAGACCGGGCAACCGATGGCCAGGAAGGTGCCCAGGCCGGCCACCGTCCCCAGCGTGGTGCCCTCCGCGCGAGAGGTGCCGGCGGCAGCCTCCATCACGAACGGCTGCGCGGGGCCCGGGCTCGCAGCCGGCGTCGCCGGGGCCGAATACGTCGCGCCGACGAGGCCGATCAGCGGCGCCGAGACCAGCCAGACCGCGATCGCGAACGGCTCGGGCGGAATCTGCCGGCCGAAGACCGGGTTCGGGATGATCGCGGCGACGAGACCGAAGGCGACCAGCGAGGCGAGGGCCCAGGCGAGGGCCCAGGCGACGAAGCGCCGATCAAGCCGCAGCGCGGCCAGGCCGGTGGTCACCCCCGGTTGAGCTGGACGAGCGACCGGCCTGTCGCGGTCCAGGCGTTCATCCCACCGTCGAGGTTGTCGATGTTCGTGTAGCCCAGGTCGACCAGGGTCTGGGCGGCGATCGCGCTTTCGTTGCCGCTCCTGCAATAGACGATGATCTTGGCGGACTTGTCGGTGGGAAGCTCGGTGGAGCGAGCGGCGACCTGGTCGTACGGGATGTAGAGATCCGTCCCGGCGATCTCGCCGATATAGGGCGTTTTCACGTTCAGGAGCGTGAAGTCCTTGTGCTCGAGCATCGAGGCCAGCGTGTTCGGGGTGATGTTCGTCCAGTGCCCGCCCCTGACCTGGACCACGGTCCCGTCGGATCCGCCCGCCGTCGCCGCGCTGCCGGAGCCGGTGCTGCCCGAGAGGATGGCCCACCCGGCCACAACCGCGATGAGCGCGACCACGAGCCCCGTCGCGAGCAGCAGCCACCGACGCCCGTTGCGCGAGGCCGCGGCGGTCCTGGTCCTGCCGGCGGGGCGCCCTGCTGGGCCGGTCACGCGCGACGCGTTCGCGCTCCCCTGGCTGCCCTTGTTCTTCTTGGACATCGCGGAGGCCTCCTTGGAGAGAGTGTGCGCCGACCGTCGACGGTCAGCCCGCCGAGACCGCCGAGACCGTGACCCGGTCGAGCGTCGCCGCCGGATCCGCGCCGGGCCCCAGGACGAGGACCTCGGCGGTCTGCTCCGCGCCCTCGGCATCCCGCACGAGGTACGCGTGGTGGATCTCGGTGATCCCGCTCGAGAGCGTCGCGCCCACGCTGCAGTATTTCGCGGCCGAAAGCTCGATCGCCCGCCGCAGCGCCTCGATGTCGACCACCGGTCCGTCGACCACGTGGAGGACGTCAATCCGCGTGAATGCGTTCGGGTGGCCGTCCTCCTGGACGCCGTCCGCGCGCACCTCGTAGCGCGTCACCTGCTGGCGCTTCTTGCGAAGGATGGAGATCACGTCCATGGCGGTGCAGGCGGCGAGCGCCACCGGGATCAGCTCGGCGGGACGCGGCCCCGTGTCACCCCGCCCATCGTCGAGCACGATCGAGTGCCCGCTCCCGGTCCGGGCGACGAAACGAAGGTTGGACCCGTCGAGCGTGACGGATGCGGTCTTGACAGCCATTGGGGTCTCCGTCCTGGGTGTTCCGTGGGGAGCCGATACGTCAGGAGCGAGCTTCGAGGGCCCCGATCGACCGCTCCAGGCGAGCCTTCGCCTCCTCGGCGACCGCGCGGACGCCGGGCGCGTCGGCAATCCCGAGGACGGCGACCGGATCGAGTGCCTCGACGATGGTGTCCGGACCGTCCTCGCGCAGGACGACGTTGCACGGCAGAAGCGCGCCGGACGATGGCTCCGCCACGAGCGCGCGATGCGCGAGCGGCGGATTGCAGGCCCCGAGGATGAGATAGGGCG
>CAZKXK010000354.1:0-2212 GCA_964556585.1 uncultured Anaerolineaceae bacterium | reverse complement strand
GCGGCCCAGACCAAGGCGATGAAGAAGGTCGCCGGACCGCTGAAGCTGGACCTGGCCCAGTACCGAGCCCTCGCCGCCTTCGCGCAGTTCGCATCAGACCTGGACAAGGCCACGCGAGACCAGCTCACGCGCGGCGAGAAGCTCTCCGAGATCGTCAAGCAGCCCCAGTACCAGCCGCTCCCGGTGGAGAAGCAGGTGGCGATCCTGTACGTGGCCACGAAGGGCCAGCTGGACGACATCCCGACGAACCGCGTCAAGGAGTTCGAGGCGGGCTTCTACCGCTTCCTGGAGTCGGAGCAGCCGGAGATCCTCACGAAGCTCGGCCGCACGAAGGCCCTCGACGACGAGATCACGGGGGGTCTCGACAGCGCCGTCGCGGCCTACCGCATGACGTTCCTGGCGTAAGGGCCGGGCGGGGCGCAGGAGCGGAACGTGGCCAGTCAGCGCGACATCCGGCGGCGAATCGGCGCCGTCAGGAACATCAAGCAGATCACGCGGGCGATGCAGTTCGTGGCCGCCTCGAAGCTCCGCCGCGCCCAGGACGCCACGCTCGCCGCGCGGCCCTATGCGGAGAAGCTGGACGAGGTCCTGGCCGACCTCGCGGCCGTGCTCGGTGACGAGCACCACCCGCTGCTGGCGCGCCCCGTGGGCGGCACGCGCCTGCTCGTCGTGATCACCACGGACCGCGGCCTGGCCGGCCCGCTCAACACGAACACGATCCGCTTCGCCCTGACGGAGGCCGCCGAGTTCGACGGCCGCCTGACGGTCGTGACGGTCGGGCGCAAGGGGCGCGACGCGATCCGCCGCACCGGGCTCCCGATCGCGGCCCACTTCAGCGGCTTCGGCGACAAGCCCAGCTTCGCGGACGTCACGCCGCTCGCGCGCCTGGTCTCGGACGACTTCCTGTCCGGGACGTATGGCCAGATCGACCTGGTCTACCCGCGGTTCGTGTCCACCCTGGTACAGCGCCCGACCGCCGAACCGCTCCTGCCGATCCGGCCAGGGCCGAACGCCCCGCGCGTCCTCGGAAACCAGTTCATCTTCGAGCCGGACCCGGCGACCGTCCTGCAGGAGCTTCTCCCGCGCTACGTGGCGACGCGCGTCTTCCAGGCCATCCTGGAGACCACCGCCTCGGAGATGTCGAGCAAGATGGTGGCGATGAAGAGCGCCACCGAGAACGCGGAAGAGCTGATCGACGACCTCACGCTCTCGTACAACAAGGTCCGCCAGGCCAACATCACCCGCGAGATGATCGAGATCGCGTCCGGCGCCCGGGCGGGGCGCTAGGCGCTCACGGAGGCATGACACGCACCATGGCGACCGCCGCTCCCACCGCGACCGGACGCGTGATCCAGATCACCGGACCCGTCGTCGACATCGAGTTCCCAGCGGGCAAGCTGCCCCAGATCTACAACGCGGTGGAGATCGTGCGGCCGGGTCACGAGCCGCTCGTCTGCGAGGTCCAGTCGCACCTGGGCAACGACTGGGTCCGCGCCGTGGCGATGACCACCACGGACGGCCTGGCCCGCGGGACCGAGGTACGCGACACGGGCGCCCCGATCTCCGTGCCGGTCGGAGCCGTCACGCTGGGCCGCATCTTCGACGTGCTGGGCAACGCGATCGACGGGAAGGACCCGGTCGACCGGAGCCTGGTCCTGCCGATCCATCGCGCCGCGCCCGCGTTCGACGAGCAGACCACCGACGTCGAGGTCTTCGAGACCGGGATCAAGGTGATCGACTTGGTCTGCCCGTTCAAGAAAGGCGGCAAGATCGGGATCTTCGGCGGCGCCGGCGTCGGCAAGACCGTCATCATCCAGGAGCTGATCCGGAACGTCGCCCAGGAGCACGCCGGCGTCTCGGTGTTCGCCGGGGTGGGCGAGCGGTCGCGCGAGGGCAACGACCTGATCAAGGAGATGACCGAATCGGGCGTCCTCGCCAAGACGGCGTTCGTCTTCGGCCAGATGAACGAGCCGCCCGGCGCCCGGCTGCGCGTCGGCCTGTCGGCCCTCACCATGGCGGAGTACTTCCGGGACGAGGAAGGGCTCGACGTCCTCCTCTTCATCGACAACATCTTCCGGTTCACTCAGGCCGGCTCGGAGGTCTCCGCCCTGCTGGGCCGGATGCCTTCGGCGGTCGGCTACCAGCCCAACCTGGCCACCGAGATGGCCGCTCTCCAGGAGCGGATCACCTCGACCAAGAAGGGCTCGATCAC
>CAZKXK010000353.1:0-2230 GCA_964556585.1 uncultured Anaerolineaceae bacterium | reverse complement strand
CCTGGGAAGCGTTCGACGCGATCGTCCGCGAGCTGCGCACGCTCGCCGACGACGAGACGCTGCTGGTCCAGTCGGGCAAGCCGGTCGGCGTCTTCCGGACCCACCCGTGGGCGCCCCGGGTGCTGATCGCGAACTCGAACCTGGTGGGGAAATGGGCGACCTGGGAGCACTTCCGCGAGCTGGAGCGGGCCGGCCTGATGATGTACGGCCAGATGACGGCCGGCTCCTGGATCTACATCGGGACCCAGGGGATCCTCCAGGGCACCTACGAGACGTTCGCCGAGCTGGCCCGCCAGCACTTCGGCGGGACGCTGCGCGGGCGGGTCGTTCTCACCGCTGGGCTTGGCGGGATGGGCGGCGCCCAGCCGCTGGCGGTCACGATGAACGGTGGCGTGGTGATCTGCGTGGAGGTGGACGAAGCGCGGGCACGCCGGCGGCACGAGATCGGCTTCGTGGATCGGCTCACCCACGACACGGACGAGGCGCTCTCGTGGGCCCGCGCGGCCGCGGCGGCGGGCGAGCCGCTGAGCATCGCGCTGGTCGGTAACGCGGCGGAGACACATCCGGACTTCGTGCGTCGCGGCGAACGGTTCGACGCGGTGACCGACCAGACCTCCGCGCACGATGCGCTTGGCGGCTACGTTCCGCCCGAGATGACCATGGCGGACGCCGCGGGGTTGCGGCAGACGCAGCCGGACGTGTACGAGCGGCGCGCGATGGCGGGGATGGCGGCCCACGTCCGGGCGATGCTCGCGATGCAGGCCGCCGGTTCGATCGTCTTCGACTACGGCAACAACATCCGGGCGCAGGCCCAGGCGGCGGGCGTGGCCGACGCGTTCGACTTCGAGGGGTTCGTCCCGCTGTTCATCCGGCCGCAGTTCTGCGAGGGCCGCGGGCCGTTCCGCTGGGTCGCCCTGTCCGGCGACCCGGCCGACATCCTGCGCACCGACGCCGAGATCCTGCGTCTCTTCCCCAACGATGCCGGGCTTCGGCGCTGGATCGAGATGGCGCAGGCGAAGGTCCCGTTCCAGGGCCTGCCCGCCCGGATCTGCTGGCTGGGCTACGGCGAGCGGGCGAAGGCAGGGCTCGCCTTCAACGAGCTCGTTCGGTCGGGTGCCGTGAGCGCGCCCATCGTCATCGGTCGCGACCACCTCGACTCGGGCTCGGTGGCCTCACCCAACCGTGAGACCGAGGGGATGCGGGACGGCACGGACGCGGTCGCCGACTGGCCGCTCCTCAACGCGCTGGTGAACACCGCGGCGGGCGCGACGTGGGTGAGCATCCATCACGGCGGCGGCGTCGGGATCGGCTACAGCCAGCACGCGGGGATGGTCGTCGTGGCTGACGGCACCGACCTCGCGGCCCAGAAGCTGGAGCGGGTCCTGACCACCGACCCCGGGATGGGCGTGATCCGGCACGTCGATGCGGGCTACGAGCGTGCCATCGAGGTGGCGCGGGAGCGCGGCGTCCGGATCCCGATGCGGGACGGAGACCGTTAGCGGGCGTGCGCTACCCGCCGGTCGTCGGGTAGCCAGCCTCCGCTACCGGCTCCGGCATCGCCCGGATGTGTCGCACCGGGCTGAACAGCACGGGCAGGAACACGAGCGATCCGCCGATCCCGCCGAGCAGGATGGTCTCCCGGACGCCGATGAACGTCCCGAGCAGCCCGCCGAGGACGCCGCCGATCGGCATCGTGCCCCACACGAACCAGCGCATCGTCGCGTTCATCCGTCCCTGCAGTCGCGTCGGCGTGATGGCCTGGCGGAAGCTCACCTGGGCGACGTTGTAGACGACGTTGGCGACGCCGCCACAGAAGGCCACGAGCGCGACAAGCCCCACGAGGGCAACCATCGGCGTCCCGACCGGGGCGAGCGCGAACAGGATCACCGGCGGCCCGCCGAGCGCGGCGAACGCCACGATCGTCGGTCCGACCCCGAACCGCCCCGAGATCCGGTTCGCCGTGAAGGCGCCCAGCACGGCCCCCAGCGACCCGATCGAGAGTGCCACGCCGATTCCCTCCGCGGTCATGCCCAGGATCCGGACGGCGTAGACGAGCTCCACGGAGAACGCGATCGAGCTGAAGAGGTTCGAGCTGCCGGTGCACATGGCGATGCTGCGCAGGTATGGGCTGCCCACCACCCAGCGCAGCCCCTCGGACATCTCGGTTCGGAAGCCAGGCCGCGGGGAGCCATCGCCAGCGCGGTGGTCGGGCGGGAGCTCCGGGCGGTGG
>CAZKXK010000352.1:0-2236 GCA_964556585.1 uncultured Anaerolineaceae bacterium | reverse complement strand
GCGCGCGATCGCGATGAGATCGCCGAGCACGGCCGAGGAGGTCGCGTCCCCACCCGCGCCCGGGCCGGAGAAGGCAACGCTCCCTACCGGATCCGCCGCGACCTCGATGCGGTTGAGGACCCCGTCGGTTCGACCCAGGGGGCTGTCGCGGTCAACGGCGCTGGGAAGCACGGACGCCGTGGGCCGGCCGTCGGGCCCGATCTCCGCACGAGCGATCAGCTTGAGCACCAGGCCGAGCGCGCCCGCGGCGGCAACCTCCGCGGCAGTGACGCCCATGATACCCCGGCGCCCGGTGCCGCGCAGGGTCGGGGGGCTGGTCAGCACGTCGGCCGGCGCGAGCCACGCGCCGAATGCGAGGCGGGCGAGGATCACGATCTTGTTCACCGCGTCGTCGCCCTCCACGTCGCCGCGTGGGTCGGCCTCCGCGTAGCCACGCGCCTGCGCCTCCGCGAGCACGTCCGCATACGGGCTGCCGTTGTCGTGCATCGCGGTGAGGATGAAGTTGGTGGTGCCGTTCACGATGCCGCGGACCTGGCGAACGTCGTCTGCGGCGAGGCCCTCGGCGAGCGGCGCAAGCACGGGCGTTCCACCCCCGACCGACGCTTCGAAACGGAGGGTTCCGCCGCGCTCGCGAGCGATGGCCTCGAGCTCCGGGCCATGGTGCGCGACGACGTGCTTGTTCGCGGTCACGACGGCCTTGCCCGCCGTCAGCGCCGCCGCGACCAGGGTGCGGGCCGGCTCGTCGCCGCCCATCAGCTCCACGACCACGTCCACGTCCGGGTCCGCGACCAGGTGCGCCGGCGCATCCGTGACGAGCTCTGCCGGCACGCCCGCCGCGATCACGCGGTCCATGAGCTTGTCGGCGACCCCCACGAGGGTCAGGGGGACGCCGTCGAACGGCGCCAGCGTCTCCGGTCGCTCCAGGAAGGCCCGAACCACGGGCCCGCCGACCGTGCCCGCGCCGAGCACGGCCACGCGAAGCGAAGGCAAGCTGGACATCGCACGATCCTAGCGGACGCGGGCGGCGGCCGCGCCCTTGCCGGGCAGAGGGCCGGCCCGCGCCGGACCGGTGGCGCCGGTGGCCAGCGGGCACGGAGCCGCCGAAGCGCGCACGGCGCGCGGCGCTGGCCGCGGACGCCGGGAAACGACCCGGGAACCCACGGCCGCGGCCGCGGCCACGGCCAACGCTCCGCTACACTCGCTGGCGATGCCCGAGCCAGCCGCCTCCCCTGCCCACTCGTCCCACGCCGACGGAGCGGCCCTGCCGAGGGTTCGCTGCTTCAGCGGCATCCAGCCCTCCGGCGCGCCGCACATCGGCAACGATCTGGGCGCGATCCGCAACTACGTCGCGCTCCAGGATCGCTACGAATCCATCTACGCGATCGTGGACTTCCACGCGCTGACGAGCACGCACGACGCGGACCTGCTGCGGCGCCGCACGCGCGAGATGGCGGCCGCCCTCCTTGCGCTCGGCCTCGACCCCGCGAAGTGCACCCTGTTCGTCCAGAGCCACCGGCCCGAGGTGACGGAGCTGATGTGGCTCTTCACGACCGTCACGCCGGTGAGCTGGCTGGAACGGACGCCGACCTACAAGGAGAAGCGCGAGAACCAGCCCGAGGACGTCAACCACGGCTTGCTCACCTACCCGGTCCTCCAGGCGGCCGACATCGTCCTCTACAAGGCCAGCCTCGTGCCCGTGGGGCGGGACCAGGCAGCCCACCTGGAGCTGTCGCGCGAGATCGTGCGAGCGTTCAACAACCGGTACGGTCCCACCTTCCCGGAACCGCAGGCCGTCTACACCGAGGCACCGGTCGTGCTGGGAACGGACGGCGTCCGAAAGATGTCGAAGTCGATGGGCAACACCATCGAGATCTTCGCCCCGGCCGACGAGATCCGGCGCCAGGTCACGAGCATGGTGACCGACACGCAGCGGATCAAGCGCTCCGACCCGGGCCGCCCGGAGGTCTGCAACGTGTGCCAGCTCCACCGCTTCTTCGGCGACGACTACGCCGAGATCTGGGACGGCGAGCGGACCGCCCGGACCGGCTGCGTCGACACGAAGAAGCTCCTCGTGGAGCGGATGCTCCGCCACTACGCCCCGGCCCGTGAGCGCTACGCGGAGCTGATGGCCAGCCCGGTGGCCGTGGATCGCGTCCTCGAGGAGGGAGCCGAGCGCCTGCGTCCGATCGCGACCGCGACGATCGCCGAGGTCCGGGAGAAGATGGGCCTGCGCTGA
>CAZKXK010000351.1:0-2253 GCA_964556585.1 uncultured Anaerolineaceae bacterium | reverse complement strand
GCTTCCGGAACCGGGCCCACGTCGCGCTTCGCCATGAGGCGGCTCCAGCTTCGAGCGCACCGGGCCCCGACCGGACTAACGGGTCATACCGTGGCCCGGTTCCGTGCGCCTACCGTCGGGCGCATGTCGATGCGCGCCCGCTTTCCGGGTCCGCTGCGAGTGGCCTTCCAGGCGCGGCCACCCGCCGCTGACGCCGAGCCCCCCACGCTGGAGGCCCCGCCGGTTCCTGCGGTGGAGCTGACCGTCTACGCCGGTGACTCGGTCGCATTCGGCCGTCTGGCGCTCACCGGGGACCGGGTCACCGATCTCATGAACGACCGCACCGAGTTCGAGTTCGTCGACACGTGCCTGGAAAGTCTCGACGACGGCCACGAGCTGCTGGTCAGGTCCGTGTATGTCGCGCGCGACGAGATCTTCGCGGTGGCGGTCGCGGGTCCGCGTGGCGATCCCGCGCGCCGGAGGCGGACTCGGCCGATCCCCCTCGCGCTGCGGGTGGGACGCTACGACGTCAGCGGGAACATCCACATCGTGCCGGGCACCGACCCGATCATCGGGTTCCGTCGTCGGCGGGTCATGGTCCCCCTCACGGAGGCGACCATCGAGTTCGACGCGCCGGAGGGACGCAGGGTCTCCCGGTTCGGGACCATCCTCGTGAACCGCGATCTCACCGACTGGATCGGGACTGCGACGCGCTCGGACGTCCGGCCGCCCGACCTGGTACCGGAGCTCGAGGGCCGCGGCCTCGCGAAGGACTTCACCCCGCAGATGCTGGCTCGCGACGGGTAGGTAACAGGCTCGCCCCCAGACGTCGGCCTGATGGTTGTTGGGTCGGGGCCGGCCAGGCCCCTCACGCGGTCAGGCTCGGGATGTGGCCCTGAGGAAGCACCCGGACTTCAGCCAGCCCAACGGTCGATGGCCGGCTGTCTCGCGACGTGCTCCGGCACCCAATCCAGCATGCGCTCGATCTCGCCGCCGCACGGGTCTGTGTAGCCGCAGTTCGCGCAGGTCCAGCCAGCGGGACCATCGGTGCAGCTCGTGCTCACACGGATCGGGCCGTCCGCGCCGGGCACGACCACGCTGTTCGCGCGGACCCACTCCTCGTGCTGACAGGAAGGACAGCGCGGCAACTCCTCCATGTCGCGAAGCATTCCTGCTCAGTGCCCCGTCGGGCCAGTGGCATGTGGCCCGTTCGGGTCCCAGGTTCGGCGCCGTGGTCCAGTGGCTCCTTACGGTGCCCGTCCAGACGCTCGACGCTCAGAGCGCTGAGCGAGCCATCGACACCACTGGGTCGGGCGCGCGCGCCCCAGCGCGCCGGGGTCGCTCGCGGCTCGAGGCAACGGCCCGCCTCTGCCGCATAGTCGCCCCGAGCCCGCGGTCGGTTCGCCGCGTTCTGGTCCGGCCGCTGCGGGGGCAATCGTTCTCGGCCCAACGCCGGGCAAACCGTGATACGGCGGCGCGGTGCTCCGGCACCCGCCGCTCCGGGGGCGCCGCCTGAGCCAGCTGGCGCCCGTACCAATGCCCCACCGCGTCGGACTTCCAGTCCGATGCCCAAGTGCGCCGGGCTCCATACGCTGACTGCATGCGCCACGGGATCTCGCCCAACAGCCGGTTTCTGCTCGCGATCGCCGCGCTGACGGTCGCCGCGCTCTTCCTCGTGGGAGCCGCGTACGCCCAGACGGAGGCGGAACGGCTCGCCATCCAGCACGACAATCGCCAGACCAGTGATCTGTGGGCCGGCGCCGCTCGGCTCGCCGCGACCGTGAACGTCGAAGAGTCGTCGATCGACGACTACCTGCTCTCGGCGGACGTCCAGACGGTGGCCCGGTTCGAGGCTGGCGTGTCGGACGAGGCGACCATCGCCGCCCAGATGCAAGCCGAGGCGGTTGAGTTGCCGGGCCTGAGCAGCGCGATTGGCGCGCTCGAGAACGCAACGGCGACCTGGCGCGCGTCGTTTGCCCAGCCGGCCATCGCCGCCGTCCGAAGCGCGAACGCCGCCTCACTCGTTCCTTTCACTCGGGGAGCGTCGGGGGACGAAGACCCGGTCCACGCCGCGCTCGCCAATGTCACCGTCGGGCTTAACCTCGCGGAGGCCGACCTCAGAGCGCGCGAGGACGCCCTCTCGGTCGCCCGGACGCAAGCAACCGCGGTCGGCCTCGGCGTGTTCGTGCTTGGCGCGCTGCTCAGCCTGTGGCTGATCCGCCGCTATGGGCACGACCTCGAGAAGGACGCCCAGCGCGCCGGCATCTTCAATCG
>CAZKXK010000350.1:0-2254 GCA_964556585.1 uncultured Anaerolineaceae bacterium | reverse complement strand
GCGTCGCCGGCGGGGTCCTCACCAACCTTGCCGACCAGCTGGACCTCCGCGCCCGCGGCCGCGGCGGCCCGCGCGACACCGGCCGCGAGTCCGCCTGCCCCGCCGGCGGCATCGGGCGTGAGGCCGGGCAGGAACGACGGCGAACCGATCACCGCGAGCATGCGACCAGCCTGGCAGCGCCGCCCCACACGACGGTCAGGCCTCCTCCGCGGAGAGGTCCGGGTCGCGCACGACCTCGACGTCGCCGAGCCCGGCCTTCTCCAGGTCGGCCCCCACGGCATCCGCGTCGCCGACCACGACCACGGCGAGGCGTTCGAGGTGAAGGTGGGCACGGGCAGCCGCGAGGACGTCGGCGCCGCTCACGCCGTCGATCGCGGGTCGATAGCGGTCCAGCTCGTCGTCCGGAAGGCCGAACGTCACCAGCCCACCGAGCGAGGCCACGATCGGCCCCGGCGTCTCGAACCGCAACGGGAACACGCCAACGAGGAAATCCCTCGCCGCCCGCAGCTCGGCCTCCTCCGGGGCTGCGTCGCGCATCCGGTACAGCTCGGCCAGGAGGTCCGTCAGCGCCGGGACGGTCGCATCGGTGTTCACCGCGGCCCGCGCCGAGAACGGCCCCGCGTGGCGCCGGAAGTCGAAACCGGCACCGGCACCGTAGGTGTACCCCTTCTCTTCGCGGAGCTTCCGGTTGAGCCGGGAGTTGAAGAGCCCGCCCAGGATCATGGCCATCACCGTGACGGCGTGATAGTCCGGGGCCTGCCGAGGCATTCCCATGTGCCCCACCCGGAGCTCCGACTGGACTGCGCCCGGCCGGTGCACCAGGCGAACCCGGGTACGCTCCAGGCCGTCCGCCACGACGGGCAGCGGGACCGGCTCCGCGGCACCCGGGCCGGACGGCGCCATGTCGCCGAACAGCGGCTCGACCAGCGCCCCGACGTCCAGGCCGGCCAGGTCGCCGCCGACCACGAGCGCGGCCCGGGCCGGGTCGCCCCGCCGCTCGAAGGCGCGACGGAGCGTGACGGCATCGAGCGTCGCGACCGTTTCCCGCCGTCCACCGGCCACCCGCGCATACGGCGTCCCGGGCGCGTAGATCGTCTCGATGAACGCCTCCTCGGCGCGGCGCGCGGGGTCGACCTTCGCTTGGAGCAGGTCGTTCAGGCGCTGGTCGCGGAGCCGCTCCACCTCCCGTTGCGGAAATGCCGGCTCTCGGACCAGCTCCGCGAGCAGCGCGAGGGCCGCGCCCAGGCGCTCCGCCGGGACCTCCACACCGGCGACGGTCGCGTCCCAGCCCGCCTCGGCGTGCAGGGAGGCGCCCAGTCGCTCGGCAGCCTCGGTCAGTGCCACCGCATCGCGGCGCAGCGTGCCTTCCGTGAGCGCGCGCGCCGCGAGCACCGTCGCCCCGCCCTCGCCAGCCGGCTCGTCGACCGCGCCGTTGGGCAGGAAGAGGCTGGCCGAGATGAGCGGCCGTCCGGGCAGGTTGACCGTCACGAGGGAGAGACCGCCCGAGAGGCGGGTCCGGGACGCCAGCGGGAACGTGAACGGGCGGGGCGTGCCGGGAACCGGGCGGGCGGCGAGCGCTGCCTCCACGGCGTCGAGGGCGTTCATGCGGCCTCCGTGGTGTCTGCCGCGGCCTCGGCCGGGACATAGGTCAGGACCACGCGATTGTCCGGGACAAACACCTCCGCACAGGCGGCCCGGACGGCCTCCGGCTCCACGGCCAGGTAGCGCTCCAGCTGGCGATTGATCTCGCCGGGGTCGTCGAGCAGCGTGGCATACATGCTGAGCCGGTCCGCCCGCTCGCCGACCCGCTGGAGGGCGCCCAGCTCATCCGTCTCGATGAGCGCCTTCGCGCGGGCAAGCTCGTCCAGGCTGATCGGCTCGCGGCAGATCCGCTCGATCTCCTCGAAGACGCCCGCCTCCACGGTCTCGATGCTCGCGTCCGGGCGAACGGTGGCCCAGCCCATCATGACCGACGGGCCGGAGGAGAACCCAAGGCCGAACACGGCCACGTCCTGGGCGACCTGGGCATCGCGGACCAGGCGGCGATGCAACCGGCTGCCCTTGCCGCCCGCCAGCACCTGGGCCGCGATCTCGAGCGCGTACAGGCGACCGTCCCCCAGCATCGGTGCTCGGTAGCCGACATAGATGCGGGGCAGCGGGACGCGGTCCGGGACAGTCTCGCGAACCTCCCCGCCGAGCGTCAGCGGCAGCGGATGCGGGCCGAAGGCGGGGATCGACGGGTTCGCGGGAAGCG
>CAZKXK010000349.1:0-2273 GCA_964556585.1 uncultured Anaerolineaceae bacterium | reverse complement strand
ACCGGTAGGTCTCGCGGCCCTCCATCCGGATGAAGTGTTCGCCACGACTGACGGTTGCGGCCGAGGGCGGGCTCTTCGACCCGCCGGCCGGCAGCCAGATCATGTACGCACCGGACGGCTCGGTGGTCAGCTCCACCCCGTGCGGCACCGCGGGCCCATCCGTGGCCGACACCACGACCGCACCCGCGCCGTCACCGAACAGGATGCACGTGCCGCGGTCCGTGTAGTCGAGGAAACGCGTGAGAAGCTCCGCGCCGATCACGAGCACGTGGCGGGCCATGCCCGCGGTCACGTATGCGTGCGCCGTGGCGTACGCATAGACGAATCCGGAGCAGGCCGCCGCGACGTCCATCGCCGCTGCCCGGGTGTTCCCGATCGCCTCCTTGACGAGCGACGCCGTGCTCGGCATCCAGTAGTCGGGCGTCAGGGTCGCGACGAGGATCAGGTCGATCTCGTCCGGGTCCAGGCCGGCGACGGCGATCGCGCGCGCCCCGGCGACCGCCGCCATGCTGGCAGTAGTCTCGTGGGCGGCCGCGACGCGTCGTTCGCGAATCCCGGTCCGGCTGACGATCCACTCGTCCGAGGTCTCCACGATCCGCTCCAGGTCGGCGTTCGTGAGCACGGCCGAGGGCGCGTACGAGCCCCAGCCGGTGATCCGGGCATGGCGCGCGGTTCCGGAGGCGGCGACGGCGGATGGGGCAGCGGCGGGGCCGATGGCTGGCGAGCCGCGGGTACCGTCGTTCACAGCGGCTCGACCTCGATGAGCGGCTGCTTCGCCTTCACCAACGCCCCGTCCTCCGCGATGACCCGGACCACGCGGCCGGCCTGGTCCGACTTGATCTCGTTGAAGAGCTTCATCGCCTCGATCAGCCCGATCACCTGGCCCACCACGACCTCGCGCCCGACCTGCACGAACGGCGCCGACCCTGGCCCGGGCGACGCGTAGAAGATCCCGGTGAGTGGCGCGTGGACGGCGAGCCGGGCGGCGTGCGCGCCGGCTGCCCCCGCCGCGTCGGATCCCGAACCGGGCGACGAGCCGGCCCCAACAGTCATCTCGGCGGCCGGGTGTTCCGCGCCGGCGACGTCCCATGGGCGGCCACCTGGTGCGGCGACAGGAAGCGCGGCTGCACCCTCGGCGGTCATGAATGCGCCGGGCTTGCGCAGGATCAGGCCCGTGCCGCCGGCCTCCACCTCGAGCTCCGTGAGGTCGCTCCGCTCCAGCAGCCCGGCCAGGCGGTCGACGAGCGCGAGCAGCGACGCGTCGCCGGCAGCGTCGCGCTCGGGGCGAGGATCGCTCATTCGTCCCACCGCCGGAGCACGAGCGCGCTGTTCTGCCCGCCGAAGCCGAAGGAGTTGCTCACCGCGATCCGCATCGACCGTTCGCGGGCTACGTTCGGCGTCAGGTCCAGCCCGGCTGCCGCCTCGTCCGGGTCGTGGAGGTTGATCGTCGGCGGGATGACGCCCTCGCGGAGCGTGCGGAGCGTGACGATCGCCTCGATCGAGCCGGCGGCCCCCAGCGCGTGGCCCAGCATCGACTTGTTCGCGGTCACGCTCACTTCGCCGGCCCGGTCGCCGAACAGCCCGCGGAGCATCTCCAGCTCCGTGGAGTCGCCCTCGTGGGTCGAGGTGGCATGGGCGTTGACGTGCTCCACGTCGTCGACCGTGAGTCGCGCCTTTTCCAGCGCCCGCCTGACCGCGCGCAGCGCCCCGACGCCGCCCGGCGCGGGGAGCGTGACGTGGCTCGCGTCGGCCGTGGCGCCGTAACCCACGACCTCGCCGAGCGGCTGCGCGCCACGGCCGTGCGCCCGGGCAAGCGTCTCCAGGACCAGGACCCCGGCCCCCTCCCCGATCACGAAGCCGTCGCGGTCGCGGTCGAATGGGCGTGACGCCGAAGCCGGGTCATCGTTCCGGGTGGAGAGCGCGCGCATCGCCGCGAATCCCGCCACGAGCGGCTCCCAGATGGCCGCCTCCGCGGAGCCCGCCAGCATCATCTCCGCGTCGCCGCGCCGGATGATCTCCCAGGCCTCGCCGACCACGTGGCCGCCGGTGGCGCAGGCCGAGGCGAGCGCGTAGTTGGGCCCCAGCGCGCCGAAGAAGATGGCCGCCTGGCCAGCGGCCATGTTCGGGATCGCCATCGGGACGAAGAACGGGCTCACCCGCTCCGGGCCCCGCTCCACGTTGATCGCGATCTGCTCGCCGAACGTGATCCCGCCCCCCAGCCCGGTCCCGATCAGGATCCCGGTCCGCTCGGCCAGCTCACCGTCGAGACGGCC
>CAZKXK010000348.1:0-2273 GCA_964556585.1 uncultured Anaerolineaceae bacterium | reverse complement strand
AGGTCACCCTCCAGCGCCCAGGCATGGACCAGCTTGCCGCCCCGCTGCCGAACCGCGCCCAGCGGGAGCGCGTCGTGTGCCGGCGAGGGCTGACCTGTCTCCTCCCGGAATTCGCGGCGCGCCACGTCGAGGAGCTCTTCGCCCGCCTCGATCTCGCCCTTGGGGATGGACCACGCCCCGAGATCCTTCTTTGCGTGGAACGGGCCGCCTGGATGGGCGAGGAGCACCTCCAGCTGGCCCGCCTGGCTCCGATAGAGGAGGATCCCGGCACTGACGCGGTCGTCCATCGCCCGATTCTCGCAGATCGCGTCCGCGCTCCTGGGCGGCTGCAGCCACTCGGCCGGCGAACCCGCCGCAGCGCGCCCGACGAAGGGGCCGCGGCTCCCGACTCCGGCCGAGCGGCGCCTCAGCCCCGGCTTCGCTCAGCGCTACCCGGGGCGAGGACCGCGGCGCCGGCGCGCACGTTGTCGACCGCTCCGGCCTGGAGCTTCGGCAGGGGCGGCTTCGGGAGTTGGCACGAGCCGAGTCCCAGCACCAGGGCTGCGCCCAGCAATGCCAGGCGGCCCCGCCGGCGCGCGGCGCGCCGACACGCCGATGCGGGGTCGTCGGTCGTCACGAAACTGGTACGCGCGAGACAGCCATCCCCGGCATCTTCCGGATCGGCGTGGCATCTCGCAAGCCGTCTTCTCGCGAGGCGCCGCGCGTGCCGCGTGATGGCCGCGTCGCGGCGTTCCACCCGACCTGGCGCCGTCGCGCCGACCGGTGCGTCCGGCCTGCGGGATCAGCCCCAGAGCGCCTCCACCGAGAGATACCGCTCGCCCGTGTCGTAGGCGAAGGTCAGGATCCGGGCCCCGTCGGCGACCTGGGGCAGGAGCTGCGCCACGGCAGCCAGCGAGGCGCCGGACGACACGCCGACGAGCATCCCCTCTTCGCGTGCGGCACGGCGCGCGTAGCTCATCGCGTCGTCCGGGGCGACCTGGAGGATGCCGTCGAGCAGCTCGGGCCGCATCACGCCGGGGATGAATCCGGCGCCGATCCCCTGGATCGGGTGCGGGCTGTGGGTGCCGCCCGAGAGCACGGGCGAGAGGGTCGGCTCCACCGCGTAGACGCGGAGCTTCGGCCAGAGCGGCTTGAGCACCTCGGCGCACCCGGTGATGTGGCCGCCGGTCCCGACGCCGGTCACCAGGTAGTCCACGCCCTCCGGGAAGTCGCGCGCGATCTCCGCGGCGGTCGTGCGACGGTGCGCCTCGACGTTGGCCGGGTTGTCGAACTGCATCGGGATCCAGGATCCCGGGATCTCGGCTGCCAGCTCGTTGGCGCGGGCGATCGCGCCCTTCATGCCGAGCTCGCGCGGCGTCAGATCCAGCTCCGCCCCGTAGGCCGTCATGAGCTTGCGCCGCTCGATCGAGAACGACTCGGGCATGCACAGGATGAGCCGGTAGCCCTTGACCGCGCAGACCAGGGCCAGCCCGATCCCGGTGTTGCCCGACGTGGGCTCGACCACCACGGAACCCGGGCCGAGGATCCCCCGCGCCTCGGCGTCCTCGATCATCGAGAGCGCGATACGGTCCTTGATGCTCCCGCCCGGGTTGGCGCGCTCGAGCTTCGCCCAGACCTCCACGCGGGGGTCGAACAGGCGGTTGATCCGGACGTGCGGCGTCTCGCCGATCGTGGCGAGGATGGTGTCGGCCTTCATGGGACGCGCTCCTTCTAGATGACGAAGTCGGAGTCCTCGAACCCGTCGCGAACGCGACGGACGCGGACCTGGCTGGACTGGTAGACGACCGAGTCGGGCGGCAGGCTGGCGGTCAGGAAGACGTTCCCGCCGACCACGCTGTCGTGACCCACGACGGTGTCGCCGCCGAGGACCGTCGCGTTCGCGTAGATCACCACGCGATCCTCGATGGTCGGGTGGCGTTTCATGCCGGCGGCACGCTTCGCCACGGAAAGCGCGCCGAGCGTGACGCCCTGGTAGAGCTTGACGTCGTTGCCGATCACGGCGGTCTCGCCGATCACGATCCCGGTCCCGTGATCGATGCAGAACGAGCCCCCGATCGTGGCTCCCGGGTGGATGTCGATCCCGGTTCGCGTGTGGGCCACCTCGGCAAGGAGCCGGGGCAGGATCGGCACGCCCAGGCCGCACAGCTCGTGGGCGATCCGGTGGATGGCGATCGCGAGGAAGCCCGGGTAGGCCGAGATCACCTCGTCGTGGCTCTCCGCCGCCGGGTCGCCCTCCGTGATGGCCCGCGCATCCTGCTCCAGCCGGTCGTGGA
>CAZKXK010000347.1:0-2276 GCA_964556585.1 uncultured Anaerolineaceae bacterium | reverse complement strand
ACTTACCCGCCGACCGCGACGCCGAGATTGCGGATCAGGTTCAGCCCCGCGTCGACCTCGTCGCGCGCGGCGTACGGGCCGGGCATCAGGAAGCACGGGCGCGCGGCGAGCGCCAGGCCGTCGACCCGGCCCCACGGCTCCGGGATGGATCGTGCCGCGCACGCCTCTGCGCCGCGCTTGTAGACGAACACGACGGCCGCCGGTCGCCAGATCGCGACCTTCTGGAAGAGCGGGCCGACACCCGCCCGGAGCTCCGTCTCGGTCGCGGTGTCGCGCGGTGTCGGGAGCTTCAGGAGGTCGGTGATTCCGTGACCCGCCGCCACGAGCGCATCGTCGGCGAGCTCCGGGTCCGTGCCGGGGGGCACGATCTGCGCCCGCACGAGGCGGCGCCAGAACGACCGGCCGAGTCGGCCTCGATGGTAGTGGCCCGCCTCCACGCTCACCGGTGACGGATTGAGCCCGACGAACAGCAGTCGCCCCGGCTCGGGCGGAAGGTCGGCCAGGGTCTCCACGGGCAGCCCACCGAGGATGAGCGTGATCCGGTGGCCCTCGGTTCGGTCGCGCATGGCTCGAAGCGTACGTGGAACGGCCGGAACCCGGGTGGTCAGCCGTTGCAGCGCCCCGTCACTCTGTCCCGGCGTGCCAGGCGGGATCGCTGTAGCGGTCGCGGAGGAGGCGTTCGGCGGCCTCGCGCTCCGCGGGCGACAGCGTGGCGCGACCCGCGGAGGTCGCGCCGAACGCCGCGACGACAGCCGCCTCCAGGCTGGCCTGCGCGGGAGCCGCCCCCAGCTCGCGCGCGACCGAGGTCACCGGGACGCGGCGGCTCCGGGTGCGTTCCCAGCGCGGATCCCCGGGTGCGCCCGGCCCGTTGCAGACACGAACCAGCGCGTCGAGGTCGGCATCGACCAGGAGCGTCGCGTGGACCAGCAGTGCCCGCCCGCCGATCCAGGCGGCCACGCCGGACAGCTTGCCGCCGGGCGCCACGATGTCGCGCTCGGTCAGCTCGGCGGCGACACCGAGGGATCGAACCGCGTCGGCAAGCGGCGCCAGGACCAGCCGGTAGAGTCCCGGAAGGCGCCGCAGCGACGGAGCGTCGGCGAGCACGGCGTCCTCCGGTCGGAAGACGACCGACACGTTGAGATTTCCCGGATCGTGCCAGACGGTCCCACCGCCGGTGAACCGGCGCAGCACCGGCGCGCCCATCGCCGCGGCGGCCCCGGCGTCCACCTCCGCGGCCGCGAGCTGGAAGCGCCCGACGACGGCGCACGGCGCGTCGCGCCAGAGCCGCAGGACCGGCGCGGGCGCCGCCCCGTCGGCCGCGACGTGGCGCGCGATCGCTTCCTCTCGTGCGAGGTTGGTCCGCGGGTCGCGCTCTCCGTCGTCGGGAAGGTAGCGCCAGGCGGGGCGGATGGCGAAAGGCGACGCGGCCAGGCTAGTCCTCCGCGGCCGCGCCGAGGTCGCCCGCGGGGCCTGCCGAGTCCGCCTCCGGGGCTCCACCCGAGCAGTCGAGCGTCGCGGTGTACGGGTCGATGGCCCGCTGGGCCGCCTGGTGCTCGGCGATCCACGAGCGCCATTCCGCCCGGACGGCGGCGGTGAACGCCGCTGTCGTCCGGTGCGCCACGGTCACCGTGAGAGCGCTCAGCCGGGACCGAAGCTCCGTCTCCCAGTCGGACGCGATCCCCTCATGACGCGCCTCGTGGGCGCGCAGGTCGCCGGTCATCGCGGACCAGGCGCCTGCCATCGCCGGGTCGGTCGGCGCCCAGGTCGGCATGTCGACGTGCACCGTCGACGTGACGGTCGGGTTCGCGACCGTGGCCGTGATCACCCCGTCGGCCACGCTGAAGGACGGGTCGCCGCCCCACGAGAAGGAGACGTTCGTCCGGGCCCAGCCGCTGTCCGCGCGATACGGGCTGTTCGTGTTCATGTAGGTGACCACCCGCCCGCAATCGGATGTCGCGCGCGGCAGCCCGACCGCCCAGCGCTGGACCGGCAGCGCGCTGCCCGGGGAGACGAGCCGCTGGAGCGCGGCGTTGCCGTGGCGGCGCTGGATGGCGTCGGCGAGCCGTTCGCGAGTTCCGGCGTCCGCGCCCGCCATGAGAGCCCGGAGCGTGGCCGGGTTGGCGGCAACGTCGAGAGCCGGCAGGCAGGCCGCGGACGACCGCCCGCCACCGCGCTGACGCTCGGACTCGGACGACCGCCCGCCAACGCGCTGACGCGCGGGCTCGCGCAGGCATGCCCGGGCGAGGGCTGCTCCCATGACGACTACCGTACCCCGA